>CAIUKZ010000245.1 GCA_903899865.1 uncultured Bacteroidales bacterium
CACCAAGCTTTTTGCCAAAGAGCAAAGTTATAAATCAATGCTGAAAATTTTAGGCTATTAGTCTGGTTGGTATAGGTGGACTGAAACTGAATAGTTTACTTGAACCAAAAGATTCGAATGGTTCATGTTGAGTTAGTAATTGGACTGAGTCTGGAGTTAATCTAGACCTAGTCCAATTTGTTTTCTGTGGCAATTAGTTTGTTAATAAGAGGGTTAGCATACATTTCTAAAATTTTCAGTCTTAGGAAATCAATGTCTTTGTTTTCAATCACAATCTTTGAAAGTTGTTTTGAAATGTAATTTTCAAAGGTTAAAACATCCGCTTGAGTATATTCATCCGTAAACCTCGTTTCATTTTTCAGTAAATCATGGGCTATCTTATTATTAGGAAAAATAGCATAACCAGCGTGTATTTGTCTGTCTATCAATTCTGCAATATGATGTATTTGTTCATTTTTATTAAGCTTTTTGGAGCCAATGTTTTTGAGCTCCGCCTCAATATTTCCAGTAATCTGGTAGACAATCTTTCCTTTGAAGCCCATCACGCCTGTTTGCATATTTATCAAGTCGTCCTCTGGTGTTTTTGCATAGAGTGGATTGTCTCTTTTTAATTGAAACTCCCTAGCTTTAAGGAAATCGCAGGGGTCATATTCATAGGAAATGCACAACGGGCAGATATTCAAATTCACCAGATTGGTAGTCAGATCTTCTGTGCCGTACATATTAAACATCTTGAGCAGACTTTCCTGAGTAGTGTCATTAGAATCTTTGGCTCTCCCTTCACGCTGTGCGATCCAGATTGATTGCTGTTTCGTTTGTATTGTATGTGCAATGTATTGTGATAGCAGTTCGGAACTTTCAAGTATTTGACGTGAGCTCAGACCTCTGCGTACAATAAAGCTTTTATTCACTCTGACTAGATCTGTTATCCACGGGTATATCAGCAGATTATCGCCAATTGCAATTTCTACCGTGTCCAAATCATTCTCAATTAATTTCGTACACAAAAATGCGGAGTCGAGTATAATGTCTCTATGATTAGAAATGTACAATTGCGCCTTTGTCCTATCTATCTTTTCTAAGCCATACATCTTGATTCCGTGGGTGATACTAGCCTCTAGTCCAAGTAAAAACTGATTGACAAATCCTTTTTGAAAGTCAATAATGGTACGGTAAGATAGTAACTGATCTACAATTTGTTTGGTTGAATAATTGGGAAAGAGGATAGATATCATTTTTAAAAAAATGTCTTCTTTTACTAAACGTTGCAAAGCACCAGTTACTTCGCTATCATTGTAGCATCTAATTCCTTCAAAAATTGGCTTATTCATCTGTGTATCTTATCTTAGTGCTATGATTATTAATAAATATAAATATACTACAGGTACTACCATCAGCATACTATCAAATCTGTCCAATAATCCACCATGACCCGGTATGGCATTTCCAGAATCTTTGACATCCAATGTCCGCTTTAATAACGATTCGATAAGGTCGCCCAGCGTAGCAAATATTATAATCAGTTCAGACATTAATATCCACTCAAATAGGCTGTATTGATCTAAATACATTGAAAAAACGTAGCCAGAAATCAATGCACCAATGGCACCACCCATAAAACCTTCCCATGATTTTTTTGGTGATACACGCTCAAAAAGTCGGTGCTTGCCAAACGACACTCCAAATAGGTAAGCAAATGAGTCATTCACCCAGATGGTGATAAAAATTGACAGTAATAATAGTGTGTTCGTATAATTGTTGATGAAATAGATGTATGATAGTAGCGCAAATGGCAAAGCTACCATGACCTGTCCTAAGAGAAAGTATGCCCAGTTGTGAACTGGATTAACTTTCTGACGAAATAGTTCTATCACAAATGCAAAAATCAGAAAACATCCATAAATGATATATACAGGAAAATGTATCAGTTCGGCTGCTGACAAGTAAGAACAAAGGAATAAAATTAAAGCACCTACTATTGGAATCCATGGCATGACTTCCACATCTTGTTTGTGGTTGGTGATTTTATGAAATTCATGTACTGCAAATGCACAAATAATGGAAAATACAGTGGCAAAAGCTATAGAACCCAAAAGTATGGAGCCTATTATTACTGCCACAAATAGCGCTCCGCTTAGCGATCGTTTTACAAGATTTGTCATGATTAATGTTTGATAGATTCGTGTTGATACGTCCTATTTGAATAACGGTGATTAATGCCGAATTTTTTAATGAAATCCTAATCTCTTATGATGGTTTCCATTCAGTTGTATGTAGAACTATCACATTGTTATAGTTTAAACTCTATTACTTTTAATGTCCTATTAAAGTCACAATCATCTACATCTTCACTTTTTGAGTGAATGATAGTGAATTGAGTTTTTATTCTTTTGAAATTAAAACGAATAGTTCTTTCGGTCCATGGGCACCAAGTACCAATGATTTTTCAATGTCGGCTGTCCTGCTCGGTCCGGTCACCACTGAAATAGTGGAAGGGATATTGTTTTTATATTTTTCAGATATCCGATTGATGGCTTCATCCAAAAAACCTACTAACTGGGATTGACTTGCCACTATCACATGTGTAGGAGGAAATACATTCATCTTTCGTCCTGATGCCAATCGTGAAGTAACTATCACTGATCCTGTACGAGCTACTAGGTACTCGCATCCAGTTATTCCGAGCTGCATGTTGCCAAAATCTCCATCAGCATTTGATAGTTCTAAGCCTAGTTTACTCAATTCTTTCAAAATTTCGGGTTCTATACAACCCACTTCAGTAATCTCATGTTTAGACGTCAGATCCAATATCCGCGCATAGACCTCAGATTTGTTTTCACAGACAATGACTTGTCCGTTGACCGCACCCAATTCTTTGCAAAAGCAGCTTAGAAGGTCCATGTCTATTTCCTTGTAAATGCCTTCGTTCGATATCGATAAAGAAGCAATAGCAGATGACCGTGGGCTGACATCTGCTATTCTACGTAGTATGTTTGTTCTGGATTCACTCTGCATTTGCATTGTCAATCTGCTTGGTGTTGTTTGATGGGTTGGTCGTGTCAAATTCAGACGGGTCTGCTTGTTGCAAATCCTTCACTTCTTCATTGTCTGGTTTTTGAGCCATAAGTTGATCATTGCGTGAAATCCACTGACGTTTCCCGAAAATCTTTTCTAAATCTTCTGCAAATATAACTTCTTTTTCAATAAGTAGTTCTGCCAATTGATTGTGACCAACAGCATTTTCTTTTAATATTTTCTTTGCACGGTCATATTCTGTTGCAACAATCGATTTGGCTTCTAAATCAATCAATTCGGCTGTTTTCTCACTGTATGGTTTAGTAAATCCATAGTCTGAATTGCCCGTAGAATCATAATAACACATGTTGGAGAGCTTATCACTCATTCCATAATACGCCACGATTGCATAGGCTCTTTTGGTTACACGTTCTAAATCGTTTATTGCACCAGTAGACATTTGAGATAGAAACACTTCTTCAGCAGCACGACCACCAAGTGTGGAGCACATTTCATCTAGCATGTGCTCTTTGTTTGTCAATTGGCGTTCTTCAGGAAGATACCATGCAGCTCCCAATGCTTCGCCACGTGGCACGATGGTGACTTTCACCAAGGGATTGGCATGTTCCAAAATCCAGCTAATAGTGGCGTGTCCTGCTTCGTGATAGGCTATCGATTTTTTCTCTGCAACGGTGGTGATACGTGTTTTCTTTTCCAATCCTCCCACTATTCTATCTACCGCATCTAGGAAATCTTGTTTTTCTACAAACGACTTGTTTTTTCTCGCTGCTATTAGTGCAGCCTCATTACATACATTAGCAATGTCCGCCCCAGAAAACCCAGGAGTTTGACGCGAAAGGAAATCCACATCAACCGAATCATTTATTTTAATATTGCGCAAATGCACATTGAATATCTGCTTGCGTTCGTTCACATCTGGTAGGTCTACGTGGATTTGTCTGTCAAATCGTCCAGCACGTAGCAAAGCTTTGTCCAAAATGTCCGCTCTATTGGTTGCGGCAAGTATTATCACACCACTGTTGGATCCAAAACCATCCATTTCAGTCAATAGCTGATTGAGTGTGTTTTCTCTTTCGTCATTGCTTCCCATGTTGGGGTTTTTACCCCTTGCACGACCTACTGCATCTATTTCATCAATGAAAATAATGCATGGTGATTTCTCCTTGGCTTGACGAAATAAGTCACGCACGCGTGATGCACCAACGCCGACAAACATTTCCACAAAGTCTGATCCTGACATGGAAAAGAATGGCACATCTGCTTCACCAGCCACTGCTTTGGCAAGTAATGTTTTACCTGTTCCTGGAGGGCCTACTAGCAGTGCCCCTTTGGGGATTTTTCCACCCAGTTCTGTGTATTTGGTTGGGTTTTTAAGAAATTCAACAATCTCTTCTATTTCCTGTTTTGCTTCAGCCAGACCAGCAACGTCTTTGAACGTAATCTTCATGGCTGCACTGCCTTTGTCAAACAACTGTGCTTTTGATTTACCTACACTGAATATTCCTCCTGAGCCTCCACCCATTTGACCAGTCACCTTTCTATTCATTAAAACTACAAAGAGTATGATTAGTAGGATGGGTAATAAATTAAAGAAAATGTCAAGGTAGTTGTGTCCTTCTTTGTATTCTACACTTCCCACAAAACCATATTTATCTTCGGCTGTTTGCAAAAATCTAGAACTTTCCTCACTGGGTACTTTGACAATAAAGATTCTGTCTTTGGCATGTGCTTCGTATTTTTCTCCAAATACGGTTTTCATGGCGGCTTTGTCTCTATTAGTCAAACTGTCTTTGAGCGCTTGAGCATCGTTAGAAAGTCTCACTGCTTGACTGCCAAAGTATTTTTTTAGCATAACAGTGTCTTTGCCTAACTTATTATAGTCAGTCACATAGGCTTCAAGTGTGTTTGAGGATGTGAACACATGTACTTTTTCAACCATTCCTTGCTTTACATACTCTTTGAATCGAGAGAAAGGAACTTCTTTGGAAGGTGCTCCCTCTGTGATAAAGTAGGCTGAGAAAAGTGACAGAATAATAATGCCGTAAATCCAGGATACGTTAAACTTTGGAAAACCTGGTTTAGGTTTGTTTGGTACGGGAGAGTTTGAATTTTGTTTTTCCATTATGTTATCAAAATACTTGTATTGACTAATTTGCTGAAAGAGAATTTGCCCAATTTATAGAACGTCCTCAAGGAATTTTATATTACCATCTGCCCATAAGTGTTCTATGTCATAAAACTCCCTTGCCGACCGCTGAAATACATGTACAATTATTTGTCCGTAATCCATAGCTATCCATTCACAGTTTTCAAATCCGTCAGTAGCATAAGGTTTTACTTTGATTTCTTGGTTTACCCAGTCTTTTATGGAGTGTGCCACTGCATTGACATGCACCACCGAATCGCCTTCACAAATCACAAAATAATTGCATGGTGACTCTTTCAGCTTTGTTAAATCTACAATTGCTATTCGCTTCACTTTTCTTTCTTGTATTCCTTCAACAATCTTATTTACTATTTGTTCGTTATCGCTCATTTGGTCTTCTGCTCTATGTTTTTTTAATTTAACTACAAAGATACTTTTAAATGCTTGAAAATAAAATTTTATTGGTCTCTTTGACCTATAATCTTTTATAAAAATAGATGCTTTTGCAAAAGAATTATTGACAAAGTTATTTTTGTCATTTTCTTATCATTCAATAGTTTTGTCAGGTAGTACACTGTTTTTTATCATTTTAAATTGGTGAGTGATTCATCTAACTACGTCTGGTAATAAAACAAAAATCCGATGCATATACCATGCACCGGATTTTTACTATTATTGAATATTCCTATTTTAGAATTGCAGAAAAATCTGGTTCTGTAGAGAATTTAGAGAATTCAATATCTTTCAACGCTTTTTGTGCCAATGCTGGATTGCGTTTTACTGCAGTTCTAAGGTTGCTGAATACAGCCTCGCGGTCAGTAGTTCTTGCACCTAGGATAGCTCCAAGATAAGCAGTCATAGCGTCAGGTTTAGCTACATTAGCTAGTGTTTTACGAGCATCGCTGAAGTCGCCGTTAAGAATTTGAAGCAACGCAGCATTGTTTGAAGCTACAGCACCTAGGTATGTTTTAGATTTTGAATAATCGCCTTTCAACATATAAAGTGTTCCCAATGCTTGATTCAAGTTTCCTGATGTGCCAGCAGCTTTACCGAAGAAGTCTTCAGCTTTGTCATATTCGCCTTTAGCAAGAGCAGTAATACCAGCATTGTAGTTTACATCTGCATTTTTGGCATCAATAGCCAATGCTTTTGTAAAGTATCTTGAAGCATCTTCAACGTTTTCTTGTTGTAATTTTACATAACCAAGGCTATTGAAAGCACGCATTTCAGATGGGTAAAGCTCAGTTGCTTTTTGATAGATGCTTGCTTTTTCATTCAAATCAGAAGTCAATGTTCCAGCGAATAGAATTTCTTCAGCAGTCAATTTAGAAGCATCCGATTTTACAGCGCTCAACAGTTCAGCATCCGATTTGCCTACTACATCAATCATCAATTTCATTTTAGAACGACGTAGTTGTGGAAGGATTTCTTCTGCGATGTTTTTGTAAGCTGCAGAAAGGTTTTTGATTTCACGTTCGCGTTGTTCAGGGTCAGTGTACATGTTCAATACACGTAGAATCAATTCTTTATCTTGGATAGATGATTTTTCCATCAATGCTTTGAAACCATCCCAGTCTTCAGCAGTGAATTTTGCACTGATTTTTACTGTTTGTTTGATTTTTTTCAATTCTTTTCCTAAGAAGTCAGCTACCACTTTTTCGCGTTTGTCAGCTAGTTTTTCATTGGTGTCAAATCCACCGTCTGGAGAAGCATATCCTGATACTTCTAATCCACCAACTTGTTTGGTTTGTCCTTCTTTTACTTCTTTAAGTTCTTTGATCTTTTTTACAAGGTTCACAACATCCGTTGCGCTTGTTTCGTTTTTCTTCAAATCAGCTTTTGAAATCATGAACAAGATATCGGCATCTTGCATTTCTTGGATTTGACGAACGAATTTGTCTGCAATAAATGCTGGAGAAATCTCTGAGGATGAAGTGGAAACTAATTGTGAAGTAGCAATCACACCGTCAGCCACTTTTACACTAGGTAATGTGTAAGTCTTTTTAGAAGTTGCAACTTCGAAGTTAAGGTACAATTCAGAAATGGACATTTCAGGTACATAGTCAAACGAAACTTTCATTGTGTAAGTTCCACCTGCTTTGAAAATAATCACTTTATTATTTGATTTCACTTTTTCGCCTTGGAAAACCATAGGAGTACCTTTAACCTCTTTTCCTGCAAACTTCATTACTGGAGTCACAGTCAAAGTAGCATTTTTGCTAAAGTACTTTACAGGGAATTTTCCAATAATTGTTGCATCAACTTTTCCTGATTTTACCTCAAGTGGATTAGGGTTACATTTAAATAGAGCAGGATCTAAGGCAGTTAAATCTTTATCACATGAACAAAAGATTAGCGACACTACCATCGAAATCATAAAGATAAAATGTTTTCTCATAAAATTGCGATTTTGTTATAAAATTAGTTTGAATACTTCTTTCGATTTTATTTTGGGTACAAATATACTATCTTTCAGTGAATTTTGCCTTACTTTGTAATTGAATTGATAATTTTTTTATAAAATTTTAGGAATACGATCTTTTGTATGCATTGATTAGCTTTGTTTTCAATGGTTTATAAGTAGATTTAAATTTTAAAAATATCTTCATGTCTCTTTCTTTTCGGAATTTATTTCTTTTTGTTCGTGCGTATAAGTATTTTCATTATAGAAAAGCTGTCAATTGGTTAAAATTGGTTCTCACTTTCTGGTTGAGTCGGATAGGCATTCCTGTTAATGTGGCATTACAACCTTTTTTTATTTCGGTAGAGCCCTCAAATTTTTGCAATCTTAATTGTCCTCAATGCCCTGTGGGTAACGGTGAGTCTGCTTCTTTTAAAAAGAAAATGACGATGAATATTGATCTCTTTGTTCAATTAATTGATGAACTCAAATCAAGTCTTTTTCACCTTATTTTTTATTTTCAGGGCGAGCCACTGATTCACAATCAGTTTTGCGAAATGGTTTCTTATGCTCATCAGGCTGGTATTTTTACATCCACTTCTACCAATGCACAGTTTATTGACCGTGAATTGGCTCGGAAAATTGTACAGTCTGGACTTGACAAACTGATTGTGTCTGTGGATGGTGCTACGCAAGAGGTGTATGAACAATACAGGGTGGGCGGAAGTTTGGAGTTGACCCTGGAAGCGATTAAGCATATTCAACATTGGAAGCAGGTGCTACATTCGAAAACACCCTTTTTGGAAATACAGTTTATTGTATTTAAAAATAATGAGCATCAAATTGACGATATGAAGGCGTTGGCTAAACGTCTGAAGGTTGATTCCTTTCAACTCAAAACGGCTCAGTTGTACAATTATGAAAATGGGCATGACCTACTTACTACTATTGACAAGTATGCCAGATATAAGTATGTAGGCCAAGACAAGGTGCAAATAAAATCTAAACTTAAAAATAGGTGCTGGAGGATGTGGAGTGGGTCTGTAGTTACGGCTAAAGGGGATGTATTACCTTGTTGTTTTGATAAATTTGAACAGCATAGCTATGGCAATTTCGCTCAGTCATCCTTCTTGTCAACTTGGCAGAATCAAAAGTCTCAGACCTTTAGGCTGCAAATTCATTCTAATAGAAAGCACTTCGACATGTGTAGGAATTGTACTGAGTAGATGGCTGATGTACATAGTGCCAGCAAGTTT
Organism: uncultured Bacteroidales bacterium; assembly: GCA_903899865.1. GTDB lineage: Bacteria > Bacteroidota > Bacteroidia > Bacteroidales > Paludibacteraceae > Paludibacter. Next base: position 8,840 of record CAIUKZ010000245.1, read on the forward strand.
TTAATCGATAACTCTTTAACGAAAATATTAAGATGTCAGTTGAAAAAATCACAGAGCAAGAATCGTTGTATGCCAATCTCGAAGGGATGTCAGTGCATGAATTGCTAAGTTCAATGAATGCTGAAGACCACCAAGTTGCTGTGCAGGTAGAGAAAACTATTCCGCAAGTGGAGTTGCTGGTACTAGATATTATAGAAAAAGTGAGGACGGGTGGACGGGTTTTTTATATTGGTGCAGGCACTAGTGGTAGGCTAGGGGTGTTGGACACCTCTGAATTACCTCCAACTTTTGGTGTAGAAGAAGGTGTGTTTGTGGGAATTATCGCAGGTGGTGAGCATGCTTTACGAAATTCGGTGGAACACGCCGAGGATGATTTGATGGCTGGATGGCAGGCATTGCTAGAGTATGGTGTCAATGTACATGATGTTGTAATTGGAATTGCAGCTTCTGGCAGTACGCCCTTTGTGGTTGGAGCATTGCAGGAGGCTCATAGTGCTGGGATTCTTACAGCTGCTATCACTTGCAATCTAAATTCTCGCATTGCCCAATATGCCGATCATAGGATTGAGGTGATGGTCGGTCCCGAATTTATAACGGGTAGTACCCGACTTAAAGCAGGCACTGCTCAAAAAATGGTACTCAACATGATAAGCACTGCCACCATGATTCGGCTCGGGAGAGTGAGAGGGAATAAAATGGTGAATATGAAGTTGGTAAATGATA
>CAIUKZ010000246.1 GCA_903899865.1 uncultured Bacteroidales bacterium
CCGAAAGAAACAAACTCATTTCCTCCGAATGAATAATTTCGAAGGTATTCAGGCGTGAAAAATTTGTTGAATACCAATAGATAAATCATTTGTTTGTTCATCATTTCATTGGTGCTGATGATGTTTTTTACCAATTGTTTTACGCCTTCGTCGCTAGTTGGTAGTTCTACATCAAACGTCACAGTTGGTTTTAGCAAATTGTCCGAAAGTTTCAACACACAGTTCACGGGCACGGAAGTTCTTGTCGTAATTGTGCTGAGCTGCTTGGGATCCATCAAGTCGGTGAGTGATGCTGTAAGGGGGTAGAGCCCTCGTATATCCACTTGCGCTCCAAAAGGGTTCCCATTCCAGCTTATAGAACTTCCTTTGTCTATCTTGAAGTCTTTTCTAATTACATTTTGCAGTGTGAATAAATAGTTGCCTTTGTTGATGGTGTAAGTTCCATATAGCTTAACTGGATTGTTGGAATCAAACTCTACGCTCAAATTGCCACTTCCATTTCCAGAAATCATGTCGCCTGATTTTGGATCAATGATTAGCTCCATGGCAGCATCTTGTGTTACTTCAACTTGCAGATTTATTTTCACATTCACCTTATTCTCTTTGCTAGAAGAGGTTTTTTCCTTTTGTTTGATGGGCTGGTTTTTGTTTACAAACTTAACGAAATTATTGTCTGCTACTATTGACGCACCACCCATTTGTGTATAGCACTTTGTTTTGGGTTGAGTTTTTGCATCCACTATGATGTTGGTCTCCTTTTCATCTCCGAAAATTCTTACACTACCTTTTGCATACGCTTTTCCGAAGAAATATTCATTATCAACAGATTTTGTATTCATCCCCAGTATGTTGTTGCCTTTTAATTTGAGATCGTATTTTAAATGTTGGAACAGCCCATTGTGATTGAGGGTGGCAGTAAGTGTGCCAGGGTTGTTTTCTTGGTCAAATACTTTTATGTTTTTGAATTCCAACACCTTGGATGTCATGTGTATTGAATCCGAAAATGAAAAGCTGGTGTGCATATTTGAAACCGTGAATTGTGCATTATTTATCATTGCATCTCCCTCAAAAGTAACACCATATTTTAATGGCCCATGCATTCGAATATTGCCTGAGGCATAGGCTTTGAAATTCTCAACCACATCTCCAAAATACCTCGAAAGGAAAGCCAGATTGGTTCGTCGGGAATGGTACATCACATCTAATGTGTCAGTGCGAGGAGTGTACACTGCATCCGCGGTAAGCACCGTGTCTTTTTTGTTGTCCAGAAAAGTTCCGTCGGCAATCAGCCTACTATTGTTTTTGTCCCATTTGGAATTGACATATCCATCTGCTATTACTTGGTTGTTGACAGAAAAGTCTTTGACAAAGAGTCCCGCTTCAAAAATGGGCTTATTTAGCACGCCAAATAGTGTTGCCTTTCCTGAAACCATCCCGCCCAAACTGATCCCTTGCAGTTTCACTAGTTTCATCACAAAGTCAAGATTGACTTTACTCATGTTTACATTCAAGCTGTCGTTATGGTTTCTTGACACAACCCCATTCAGGTGAATAAACTGGGTGGCTCCTTTTTCAAATCTGAAATCATGTATATTGATGGTACTATCCGAAAATAGCAAGATGGTACTTGGTTTTAAATTCCAAATAGAATCAGAGATGATGATTTGCGATGGGAGCAATGAAAGTTGAGCTTCAATTTTTCCATTGGAGTTCATCAGTTGCGCTGTAATGTCTAGCTCACCTGCATTGTTTACAACTTGCGAGTTTTTCCATATTAGCTTATTTGTTAGTTCGTTAGATGAAGCAGAAGAGTTGAGAGTTACCTTTGTGAAATCATTTTTGTCAACCAGCTTGGCGGTGGTGCTGAGCTGTAGCCGCTCCTGTGGGCTAGATATGTATAGCTGAAGGCTATCTATCCGTTGTTTTTCAAAGTGACATGTTTGGATGAAACCTTGTAGGGCAATTTTGTTGGTTTTTTCATCAATATAACCACTCAAGGTAGTAGTCCCATCGGTTCCATACGGTAGGTTCAATACCCTAGTGATTTGCGATAAATTACCCACTGTCAACTCCACGTCCAAGTGATTGTCTTCGCTCGATGATCCGCTTTTCACAGGCAGCGCAATGGATGGAAGGTAGTGGTGTATTAGGTTTGTGAAAGTCCTACCTAAGGTGCTGTACCTGAAATTGCCACTCACCGATCCGTTTATTAAGTCGGAAGTGACAGAAAAATGTGTGAAGTTCTTTTCGTTGCGTGTGAAGATGACCATTCGGTCATAATTTAGTCGTTTGTTTTTGTTGAAAAAGTCAATGTTCTCAAAGCGGATAACTCCATTGATGTCGTCGAGCGATTTTCCAACCAAATTGATTTTTGTGTTAAAAGAAAGTTGACTGTTGGGGTATTCTTTGATTAGATTTAATTCGTGCAATTGTGCATTAGTGACCAACAATTCAAAATTATAAACAGGTAGCTGTTTTGTAAGATCAACTTTACCATTGAATTGGGCAATTATATTTTGGTCTTCTATGTCTAAGTAGCCATCATACCCTTTTCCATCATATTTCCCTTCGAGTGTAATGTCTCTGTAGGCGTAGTTATTGAATGTTAATAGTGTTATATCACCACTCACTTTGCCTTTTAAAGCTTGGTTTTGCTTTTTTGTACCAGCCGTAGTTAATTCGAGTGACACATTTCCGAGCTTGCTTTCGGGCAGCAGTTTACCCAATTCAAAATTACTGGTCTTGATGTTTCCATTATAATCTAAGTCATTCATGTGGTTTTCAAATTTGAATAACACATCTGCAAAAACATCTCCTAAATTGGTATCCAAGTGTCCATAAGTCACTAGGTTATTCATAAATCCAGACACAGTGCCCTTAAATTTGAGCATTCCCAGTTGATCCACTTCTTTGGGTAGAAAAAATGGTTTGCGAGTTAGGTCTGCCACCAAGTCTTGGATGTCGTGTTTGCTGGCCTTGAGTTCATTCAATTTTCCAAATACGAATAGTTCATCCAATTCAGGGAGTCCGCTGATATCCAAGTCGCCTTTTAAACTCAACGATGAGCCATAAGCCATCTCAATTTTTTTTAAGCGTAAATTAGAAATACGCCCTGAAATCTCGCCTTTAAATTTTACAACGCCATGTGCTTCTGCCAGTTGTGGAGCAAAGGCCATGAGGTCAGAAAATGCAATGTGTGACGACTTGATAGGGAGGCTAATTTTAACTTTCTCATCGAAGTTTTTCAAGTTGGCGAGGCTGTCATAGCGGACTAGAATGTTTTCAAGTTGGATGTGAGAATTTGGTAATTCAACGTTTATATATGGCATGTAAAGCTGCTTTGTGGAGGCCGCAATCTTTGTCGAGATATTGTTTACGTGTAGTCCCGAAATGTCTTTTGCTGATAATGAAAGGATTATTGCACTGAGTGAGTCTTTGTTCAAAAGGTCAATTGAAAGAACTAAATTGATGTCGGTGAGTCTCAATTTGTTGGGATTGAATGTTTTATTGTTGCTTGGTGGTGCCGATTTGTGGTTGGTGAAATTGATGGCTGATTGTTTCAAATTGAAGCGTGTTAGTCTGAACAAAACATCGGAGGATTTACCATTCTTGTTTTTGTTCAATTCCTTTAGTATGAAATCAATGTTTGATTTTCCAGATTTGTCAATTTCAATATTTCCCCGTAACTCATCCAGTGTGAGTGAGTAAATGGTTATTTGCCCATAAAATAGTTTAAATAGGTCAAAAGAAACATTGGCATTTTTGATTGAAATCAACGATTTGTGATTCAGGTCGTCGATGTTTACATTTTCAATGGTGAGGGTGTTGAAGAGTAGAAATGAAACATGACCAACACTTACTTTGGTGTGAAGTGTGGAGGAAAGCTCTGCGGTTACTTTTTGAACAAGAAAATTCTGTATCCTGTTGTTTTGCAACAAGATATAGGTTGATGCTAGAATTAATACCATTCCTGCAATCAAAAATCCTACTATCTTCAGTGTTTTTTTTATACTTTTGAGCTTTAATTGACAAAAGTAACTAAAATTTAGCATAACCTGTCTCAATTCCCTGTTAAGATATCAAGTTCATTTCTAAAATAATGAACTGTTATTTTCTTTCAATTTCATCTCTACAAAAATGAAGCCAATAATCATACTAGGCATTGAATCTTCTTGTGATGACACATCTGCATCAATAGTTCAAGATGGGGTGATGCTCTCAAACGTCACTGCAAATCAATCCATTCACGCCTCATACGGTGGCGTTGTGCCCGAGTTAGCTTCTCGCGCTCATCAGCAAAGCATTATTCCTGTTGTACATCAAGCATTAAAGCAAGCAAATATTGGTAAACATGATCTGACTGCTATTGCTTTTACAAGAGGACCTGGATTGTTGGGGTCTTTGTTGGTTGGGGCATCTTTTGCAAAGGGTTTAGCTCAAGCATTGCGTATTCCTTTGTTGGACGTAAATCATCTTCAAGCGCATGTATTAGCTCACTTCATTTCTCAAGGGCAGGACAATGAGCGTATGCCTACTTATCCATTTCTTTGTTTGTTGGTTTCAGGTGGTAATTCGCAAATCGTATTGGCAAAGGGGTATGACGATATGCAAGTGATTGGTCAAACGATAGATGATGCTGCGGGTGAAGCTTTTGATAAATGCGCCAAAGTCATGGGACTCCCTTATCCTGGAGGTCCACATATTGATAGGTTGGCTCGCCAAGGTAATCCCACTGCTTTTGTGCTTAATAAACCACAAATTCCCGATTTCAACTACAGTTTTAGTGGGCTGAAAACCTCTTTTCTGTATCTTATTAGAGATAAATCAGTGCATAACCCCAGTTTTGTGCATGATAACATGCCCGACTTATGTGCCTCACTTCAATACACCATCATAGAGATATTGATGAATAAAGTTAGGAAAGCTGCCAAGGAGTTGAATATTAATCAGATTGCTGTTGCAGGTGGGGTGTCGGCTAATTCGGGTCTTAGGGATTCCTTGCAGGAGCATGCTGCTAGGTATGGCTGGCAGGTCTATATTCCTGCTTTCGAATTTACAACTGACAATGCCGCCATGATAGCTATTACAGGCTATTTGAAGTATCAACATAACGATTTTTGTTCGTTAGACAAAGTTCCGTTTTCTAGAGTTACCAATAAGTTTTGATCTCTATGCGCCTACCTTCCATCCAATTACCTTCTAAATATGAACATTACAAAGGAATTGTTTTGTTTATAATCACCCTGTTGGTTGCCAACTTGGTTTGGAAGTGCTGCATTACAGGCGACGAAGCAAATCAATGCTCCAGCCATGTCTACTTGCTTGGTTTGGATGTGTCAAGTCCTTTTGATGTGATGGCTGATAATGTGGCTCGTAATACATTGACTATACTCAACGCTTTTGGGATGGATGTTACACTGAATAATGAGAATGTGCTTAGACACACTACCGGATATGGTGTGCGGATTATATGGGCTTGTTCGGGACTGAAACAGATGTATATTTTTTTCTGCATAGCTCTATTTTCAAGAGGTAAGTGGGCTAGTAAACTTGTTTTTATACCATTCGGCTTGTTGTTAGTTTATTATACAAATGTTATCCGGATTGTAATCACAGCAGCTATCACGAAGTATCATCATGATTGGTTCCCATTTCTACATGACTATGTAACTAAGTATGGGTTTTATATTGTCATATTTTTGATATGGGTAGTGTGGGATGAGTTTATTGTTCCAAAGCAAAAACCTGTGTGATGACATTGAATTGGGCTCATATTTGAAATCAAATAAAGATAAATCCAATAATTCTTTGTGTCTTAAAGAATTATTTTGTATTTTTGCACTCGAAATAGGAATTTAGTGAGGGGACAACAGTCCCCTCGTTTTTTAAATATACTTGTTCATGATTCAAAAGGAAGCTCTAAACCAATGTATTGCTGATTACTTATCAGATTCTGAATATTACTTAGTGGAACTTAAAGTTAGTTCGGACAATCAGATTGCAGTTGAAATTGACTCTTTTGAAGGAGTGTCGCTAGATTTTTGCATAGGTTTAACGAAACATGTTGAGTCTGTTTTCGACAGAGAAGTGGAAGATTATGAGTTGGAAGTTGGCTCTGCCGGGCTTACTGAACCATTTAAAGTGCTCAAACAATATGAAAAGAATGTAGGCAATCAAGTCGAAGTACTTACCAAGTCAGGTAAGAAACTAGCTGGAATTCTTACAGAGGTCACCGAGCAGGATTTTACGATTGAAATTGAAAAATCAGAAAAATCAGAAGGTGCGAAGAGAAAGGTAAAGGTTGTTGAGAGTGTAGCGTTCTCATACGA
>CAIUKZ010000247.1 GCA_903899865.1 uncultured Bacteroidales bacterium
ACGATATACAAATTGTACCTGTCCTTGTCCATAAATGAATAGATTCCGGCTGCACTTTTGAGCGAAACCACCACTTCCGATGAGTCACCACCGGCTACAATTGCAATGTTTTTTTTCATACGTATAGAAAATAAGCCCCTTAGACTCTGCCAGCTGGCGGAGAACTAAGAGAGACGTTTTTATTTAACAATCATAGACTATGTCTATTTTCAATTTTCAATTTTCAATTTTCTTGTTTGTTTTTAATTTTTATTCCATCGTCTTGGCATAATTTTGCCATTTCTCTATCAGCTGCTGCATATCTTGTGGCAATTCGCTGTCAAAATGCATCATTTCGCCTGTAGTAGGATGCGTGAACCCAAGTGTTTTGGCATGGAGTGCCTGCCGTGGGCAAATCTCAAAGCAGTTTTTCACAAACTGCTTGTACTTGGCAGCTGTGGTTCCTTTGAGAACTTCATGTCCGCCGTATCGTTCGTCGTTGAACAACGTGTGACCGATGTGCTTCATGTGAACGCGTATCTGGTGCGTACGGCCAGTTTCCAGTCGGCATTCCACCAGTGTGACATAAGCCATTCGTTCCAATACTTTGTAGTGCGTTACGGCATGTTTCGCTACTGGGTTTTCGCCTTCTGGAAAGACAGCAAACTGCATTCTATCTCGAGGATCGCGTGCCAATGCGCCTATGATGGTGCCTTCATCTTCTTTTACATTTCCCCATACGAGTGCTTGATAACGACGCTGGGTGGTTTTGTCAAAAAACTGCTTGCCTAGTTTGGTTTTGGCTTCTTCGGTTTTGGCTATCAGTATAAGTCCCGAGGTGTCTTTGTCAATGCGGTGCACCAGCCCAATGCGTGAGTCATTGGCATCAAAGTGCGGAAGATCTTTCAGGTGCCACGCTATGGCGTTGAGCAGGGTGCCATCAAAGTTGCCAAACCCGGGGTGAACCACCAAGTCGGGCTGTTTATTGACCAATATAATATCATCATCCTCATACTCGATGTGGATGGGAATGTCCTGCGGAATAATCTCAAACTGCGAAGGCGGATAAGCCATCACGATGGAAATCACATCAAGCGGTTTGGCTTTGTAGTTGGATTTTACAGGCTTGCCATTGGCAAGGATATTCCCAGCATCGGCAGCTTCTTGAATTCTGTTGCGAGAAATATTGGACATGCAGTTGACCAAGTATTTATCCACGCGTGTCATGGCCTGACCTTTGTCCACCACAAATCGGAAATGCTCATACAGTCCATTCTCCGATGGAGTCGGCACTAACTCATCCTCTGCATCTTCTAGCTCGCTGTTTGTATTGTATTGGTCTATCAAAATCAAATTTTAGAAAAATTGTTCTTCCTTTTCTTCAGGTTTTTTTTCATCCTCAAAAGTTTCGCTAAGCCTAGCTTTATCGCGGGTAAGGTAAATATCTATCCTACTACCCACCGGCGCTTGACTTCCACCTGCAGGATGCTGACGGTAGATGAAATACTGCTTTTCGTTGCCCGATGTAGGTGGCACATCATATTGCATGGAGCCTATGACAAACGAATCTTTGAGCACTATCTGTGTGGCATCGTCTAGTGGCATCCCTTTTAGCGTGGGGACACTACCGGTGACAGTACCCATGCCATTGCCCACGATGAGTATCACCGAGCTACCCTCCGAAACCCTAGTACCGGCTGCAATGATACGCTCATGATATTTTACTCCAATCACCAAATCTTTATATTCGGATGGTGCATATTCCACATTGCGGACATTAACCCCGATGGATTGTAGCATGGCGTCGGCTTGACGGTAGGATAGGTTAATTAAATCAGGCATCACCACCTGATGCACTTGTCTGGAATTGATAACCACATACACAGGACGGTTGCGCTTCAGGGTAGAATTGGCAACAGGAATTTGCTCAATGATGGTGCCTAGCTTCCTGTTGGGCACATAGACTGAGTCAATAACTTGTACGGTGAGTCCCTGTTTTTTCAGAAGAATCTCAGCCTCTTCGATGTACGAACCACGTAGATCGGGCACTATCTCAGCCTCGCCGTGATGGGTGTAAAAATCAAGGCATATCAGCACACCCCATCCAAGTATCACCACTACGCCCGCTGCAATAAGCAGGTTTTTGAGAATAAAACCTCCAAATGTCTCTTTCCAAAATTTTTTCAAATCCATAGTTATCCCTGATTTACATTTGATTACAGCTTAAATTGGCGCCGTAAATTCAGACACAAAAGTAATGAATTTATCGCTGACTAAAGAGCTAAAAACAAAAAAAGTAAAAACTCCGCTACGAAGTCTTTACTTTCTTTATGCTGTTAAAAATAACCGAAAATGCTTAGGCTTTGTGACGACCTTCATCAGCTACGGTAAGTTTTGCTCTACCTTTAGCACGACGTGCAGCCAATACTCTGCGTCCGTTAGCAGTAGCCATTCTTTCACGGAATCCGTGTTTGTTTCTTCTTTTTCTTTGTGAAGGTTGGAATGTCCTTTTCATACGTTCAATTTTATTTTTTAGTTAGTTGTCGTATGGAACTCGCAATGAACATGGTCTGTTGATTTAAACTCATGTATAAAGCTCGTTTCATACATATTACGTATTTAGTTCGTTGATAATTTCTTTTCGACTTTGGGACTGCAAAAATAGATGTTTTTTTCGAATGTACAAACTGTTGATAAGTTTTTGTTTGAAAAAAGATGGAATAACCAAAATTTTATCATAAATCAGTCTTAAATGATGGTCTGCTGAAAAGTCAAATGACTTTAACTTTTAGGGAAATCCATTCACTAGAACGCAACATACGCAAATAACACAAATGAACGCAAGGGTATAACCTCAAAAGACACAGAAGCAGGTATGTTTTATGCAGTGGCTTTATATAATTATATTGGTATAGGCGATTTGACCGCCCTGTTTATATTGTTGATAATAAACATGTTGTTTTGTGACTTCGATATAACTCTTTTTAAGTGATTAATATTATCCACCACAACAGGCACTTGTTTGCGTACCGCCGCCGCTGTTTTGGCGTTGCTGGTTGCCGCCGCGTCGCCTAAACCAAAAATATTGGCAAACTTGTTGTGTTGCAAGGTGCGCTTCTAGGCTAGGGCTGGTTTTATC
>CAIUKZ010000248.1 GCA_903899865.1 uncultured Bacteroidales bacterium
TGATTGCCACATTCCCTGGGCACAAAATCAACACCGATTTGGCCAAAGTAATCCGCAAAGAACTCAAGAAAAACGAAATACAAGCACCAATCTACGACGACACCATTGCTCCTGTCTTGGATGTGAATGGCATAAAAAAATTATTGCCACACAGATGGCCATTTCTACTGGTAGATAAAATTATTGACATTCGCGAATCAATCATTGTGGGTGTAAAAAATGTAACTGCCAATGAAACATTTTTCATGGGTCACTTCCCCGATGAACCTGTAATGCCAGGTGTTTTGATCGTTGAAGCTATGGCACAGACAGGTGGATTGTTGGTACTAAGTTCTGTTGACGAACCTGAACGCTACTCCACCTATTTCCTAAAAATTGACAGCGTAAAATTCCGTCAAAAAGTAGTGCCTGGCGACACACTAGTATTTCACCTAGAGATGCTTGAGCCTATCCGTAGAGGCTGTGCATTGATGAAAGGACATGCATTTGTAGGAGGAAAAATTGTGACCGAAGCTGTATTTATGGCTCAAATAGTAAAAAACAAATAATCTTTCATTGCCAACCATTTAACCACAGAAACAAAAAACAATGAGACAACCACTAGCATATATTCACCCTGATGCCAAGATAGCTGACAATGTTGTGATAGAACCATTTGTGACAATTGACAAAAATGTGGTGATAGGTGAAGGAACTAGAATAGGCTCCAATGCTTGTATCATGGAAGGATCGCGCATCGGCAAAAATTGTATTATATTTCCAGGAGCAGTGATTGGTGCTATACCTCAGGATTTGAAATTTAAGGGAGAAGATACACTTGCCATTATTGGTGACAATACCACCATCAGAGAATGTGTTACTATCAACAGAGGTACAGCGTCAAAAGGGAAAACTGTAGTGGGCAACAACTGTTTGATAATGGCCTACTGCCACATTGGACATGACTGCATACTGGGCAACAACATCATCATTTCCAATGCCACACAAATGGCAGGTGAAGTGACCGTAGATGATCATGCCATCATCAGCGGAGGAGCATTGATTCACCAATTTACTCGTATCGGTTCACACGTGATGCTTCAAGGCGGTGCCAAAGTGGGAAAAGATGTTCCACCATTCGTGACTGCTGGACGTGAACCACTTTCCTACGCTGGTATCAACTCGATAGGTTTGCGCAGACGTGGTTTTACTAACGAACAGATTCGTGACATTCAGGATGTGTACAGATACCTTTACCAATCAGGTATTAGTAACACCTCCATGGCATTGGAACGCATTCAAGCCGAACTACCTGCCACCAAAGAAAGGGATGAGATATTACTGTTTGTTCGTAATTCACCACGTGGAATCATCAAAGGTTACTTTGATTGATTTTCAAACAAGGATAATAACTTCAGATTAAAGTAAGTCTCTTAAATAATTACAAGGCTTACTTTTTTCCGTTTATTAAACATATAAATTTGTTTACAATAAAACAACAATATTATGAGTACTGACCATGTAACTGAAACTCAAAAAAAGAGTCTCAATTTCATTGAATCTTTTGTAGAACAAGACCTTAAGGAAGGCAAGAATAACGGAAGAATTCAAACTAGGTTCCCCCCAGAGCCTAATGGTTATCTGCATATTGGGCATGCCAAGGCTATATGTCTGGACTTTGGTATAGCCAGAAACTATGACGGCATCTGCAACCTACGCTTTGATGACACCAATCCTGTAAAAGAAGATGTAGAATACGTTGACTCCATCAAACAAGACATACAATGGTTAGGCTATCAATGGGCGAATGTATATTATGCATCAGACTATTTTCAACAGTTGTGGGATTTGACCCTAGGATTGATTAAACAAGGCAAAGCCTATATTGATGAGCAATCGGCAGAGGTGATTGCCAAACAAAAAGGCACACCTACAATACCAGGCACAGAAAGCCCATACCGCAACCGTCCTGTTGAAGAGAACATCCAACTGTTTGAAAAAATGAACACTGGCGAAGTGGCTGAGGGTGCCATGGTGCTACGTGCAAAAATTGATATGGCGTCCTCCAACATGCACTTTCGTGACCCAATCATGTATCGTGTCATCACTTCACATCCTCATCACCGTACTGGCGATGCATGGAAAGCCTACCCTATGTATGACTATGCGCATGGACAATCAGATTATTTCGAAGGCGTAACACACTCTTTGTGTACCTTAGAATTTGAGGTACATCGTCCGCTATACGATTGGTTTGTAGATCAATACCAAGACTCAGACTACCGACCAAGACAAATAGAATTCAACCGTCTCAATCTCACCTACACGGTTATGAGCAAGCGGAAGATGTTGCAATTAGTACAAGAAGGATTGGTCAGCGGATGGGATGACCCACGCATGCCAACCATCTGCGGACTTCGTCGTAGAGGATATTCGCCTGATGCCATTCATAATTTCATTGATAAAATTGGTTATACCAAGTTTGAAGCCTTAAATGACATCGGACTGCTAGAACATTCGGTCCGTGAAAGTCTTAACAAAACGGCTACACGTGTCAATGCTGTGCTAGACCCAGTAAAATTGACCATCACCAACTACCCAGAAGGGCAAGTAGAAATGATGGAAACTGTGAATAACCCTGAGGATGAGTCAGCTGGTACACGTGAATTGGCTTTTACACGCGAGTTGTATGTAGAAAGAGATGATTTTATGGAAGATGCACCTAAAAAATATTTTAGGATGACTCCAGGTCAAGAAGTGCGTTTAAAAAGTGCATATATCGTAAAGTGCACTGGTTGCAAAAGAGACAATGACGGCAATTTGATTGAAATATTATGTGAATACGACCCAATAACCAAAAGTGGCATGCCAGAAAGCAACCGCAAAGTGAAAGGCACACTGCATTGGGTGTCGGCACAGCACTGCTTGGATGCAGAAGTGAGACTCTATGACCGATTATTCAGCGTAGAAAACCCATCGGCCGACGAGCGTGATTTCCGTGAATTGCTCAACCCTGATTCTTTAAAATTGCTTACAGGATGCAAGGTGGAGATTTCACTTGGTGAGTCCAAACCATTGGATCAATTCCAATTTCAACGAATTGGCTATTTCAATGCCGATTTGGATTCTACAAGAGACAAACTGGTATTTAATCGTACAGTTTCGCTAAAAGATAGCTGGGCCAAAGAGCAATCAAAATAAGAATCATGACTACTGAAGTTGGAAATATGGTTTACAAAATGTTGGTGCTGGACTTGGATGACACCTTGCTTCGCGAGGACTATTCAATATCTGAGAGAAATCTAGATGCATTGATGAAAGCCCAAAAACGAGGTGTAAAAGTAGTGTTGGCATCTGGCAGACCTACAGAAGCCATGTACCAGTTTTCGAAATTGCTACAATTGGACATGCATGATTCGTATCTAATTTCATACAATGGAGCCAGGATAACGTCCATGAAAAACGATGAAATTATCTTTGAAAACAGCCTTAGCAAAGAAGATATTCACAGCTTGTATGATTTTAGTGTAGCAAACAAACTTCATATTATTACCTTCTCAGAAAAAGGTGTAATAAGCGAAACGCAGTCAAAATATATTGACAATGAAATTCAACTAACAGGCATGCCACACCGCTTGGTGCCATCATTCAAAGAAGAGGTGCAATTCTCGGCGGTGAAGTGCATCTTGCTAGAAGATCCAGACTACCTGAAAGTGATGGAAACTAAACTCAAAGCAGAGCGACCAGAGTTCAGCGTCTCCATTTCTAAACCTTTTTACTTGGAGGTTGTTCCAAAAGGGATAGACAAAGCGCTAAGCATTGACTTACTTGCAAAAAAACTAGGGATTAGTACACATGAAATCATTGCAGTGGGAAATGCAGGGAATGACTTGACAATGATTCAGTACGCTGGACTTGGCGTATGGGTTGACAATGTGCCCGACCACCTAAGACACCATGCTGACCTCATTGTTTCTTCTAACGAAGATGATGGCGTGGCGGAAGTGGTGGAGAAATACATACTTTCAACCTAAGAATAACAATTTGTTAAAATTTCCAAACCAAACAATTAAGTATCAATTATACTTGTATATTTGTAATCTGTATCGATTTATAGTTATTGTACATTGCCATTTTTGATAAAACATATATCAAATGAGCACGCATAAATAAGCAAAAAAATGAGCTTGATAAAACACATTAGCATTACACTTGCATTCTTTGGATGTATGATTAGCCTTATCGGTGTTCATGCCGTTAAGTGTAATCATGGCAGTGTGTGTATTGAGTCTTGTGCAAATAAAAACGGAGGAAAGACAGCTGTTTTCATCCAGCAAGAGCATAGCAATGACAACCAACTGCCAACAGAAACAACTACCCATGAGGATGCCGATGATGATGAATGCAAAAACAAATACGAAATAGATGATTGCATTACTCCTCATTCAAATTTTTCTTTGACCATCCCATCGGTGAATATAAAAAGACTGCATAAA
>CAIUKZ010000249.1 GCA_903899865.1 uncultured Bacteroidales bacterium
CCCCATTTTTTGAGGGCAGGGATAAAATTCTAAGCTATTTCTTGTTTTTAGCAGCTACAATATCTTTTAAGCTTTGTGAGCGTTTCTTAAGTATAAAGCTGCATTTGCTAAATGTATCTGTGCTCACTCCATTCCACAAAACATATTTACCATATTCATTTTTTGTGTTGTACTCGGCAAAAGTATTATTGGTAAACCTCCATTCCATTGTTTCATCGTCTATCATATAGACGTAAACATCCGTAAACATGTGATATATAGTGAAATCTAAAAGACTACTTTTAACCCCCAACATTGAAAGGATATCTTTAAAAGCAATTTGTCCAGGCAATCCTTCTAGTTTCATTTCTATCGTAAATTTATCGACAACACCATCATTCTTAATAAACCATTCGCCTCCGTTGTTAAAATTTAGGTCTGCATATTTAAATACCTGGTCAATTTTTGAAGCGATCTCTGTGTATTTACTTCCACCATATACGATGTACATAAACATAGGTCCTGCTGTGGATGCCACCGAATTGTCTGATCCCAAATTAAACACCGTTGTAGGAAATGAGATTTGTTTGATAATCGAGTCACCTTTTTCATTATATGCTTCGACGACTTCCCAGGTGCCAATCATTCGTGTTTTGGTAGGAGTTTCTTCTTCTTCGAGTTTGAGCAAATCGCAAGAGTTTAATAGCAAGACTGCGGATAAAATGAGTGTAAATGACAGATAATTTGATGTGTACTTCATAGTTAAGTTTTTTTGATGTGTTGCAAATGTATAAAATTTATTGAAAACAGCGATTGATTTCAGCTGTCAATATCCAAACTTCGTGCCAAAAATATTCTCAAGCATTCAAATCAAAGACTGTTCAATGTTTTTTTGTATTTTTGTCTGGTCAAAATTTACATGTATGTCAACTCAACTTTCTACCTATCTCCCTCCCGAATGGGCTGAACAGCAAATGATTCAGCTCACTTGGCCACATGCAGGCACCGACTGGGCACCAATGCTGGATGAAGTGAATGAATGCTTTGTAGCTATTGCGAAAGCAGTCCTACAATTTGAATCGTTGCTGATTGTTTGTAACGACGAACTGGTAGTGCGGATGCTGCTGGGTGAAGTGGATGATGCTAAAATTAAGTTCGTAGAACTGCCTTCCAATGACACTTGGGCACGCGACCATGGTGGAATAACAGTTTTCGAAGGAGATAACCGTGTGATTTACGATTTCACGTTCAATGGCTGGGGAATGAAGTTTGCCGCCAACCATGACAATCAAATCACCCACCAAATTCATAAAATGGGCGTATTCGGAAACGATACTGGATATAAAAACTGCCTCGGTTTTGTTCTTGAAGGCGGAAGCATAGAGTCCGATGGCATGGGGACAATTCTTACCACAGCCGAATGCCTGTTATCGCCCAACAGGAATAATCTTTCCGAGCAAGAAGTCGACACTAAGCTAAAAACCTACTTCAATCTCAAACAAGTGCTGTGGCTACATCACGGCTATTTAGCTGGTGATGATACAGATAGCCATGTAGATACATTGGCTCGACTGTGCAATGAGCATACCATTGCCTATGTTCAGTGCGATGATCCAGCCGATGAGCATTACGAAGAACTGAAGAAAATGGAAGATGAACTGAAAAGTTTCAGAACATTGGATGGTCATCCCTATACGCTTATCCCACTCCCCATGGCCGATGTGGTGATGGATGAGGGCGATAGACTGCCTGCAACTTATGCCAATTTCCTGATTATTAACGGAGCGGTACTGTTGCCCACATACAATTCTCCCACGAAAGATAAATTAGCTGCAAGTCAACTGCAAAAGGCTTTTCCAGATAGAGAAATCATAGGAATAAACTGCAGTGCGCTCATCAAACAACACGGGTCGTTGCACTGTGTGACTATGCAGTATTCATAGTTGACGAGTTGACATAGTGAACGAGTAAACGAGTAGACAGGTAAACTATATGAAACGAGTACGATAAATATCCTTTAATACACAAG
>CAIUKZ010000250.1 GCA_903899865.1 uncultured Bacteroidales bacterium
AGTTCTCGTGAATCGCTTCTTGTCCGATATAGCGCAGGCAGTTTAGCAAGGTCAGTTTACCAGCATAACAAACACGCAAATACGGCCCATCGAAATGCCAATGATCTATCTAAACAACTTGAATCCTACATTATGCAATCCACTACACGACTTTTTGACCTTCTTGAAAACTATGTGACAAATCAGCCACAGAAAGGTATGCTTCACAGCAAGATACATGGCACTTGGTTAGCACACACAGCAGTTGAAGTAAAAGAACTAGCCTATCAGATGGCGTCGTCCTTGCGACGACTTGGTGTCTATCATCATAACTTTGAACCTGAGAAACAAGATAAAATAGGTATCATTGCCAACAACCGCACCGAATGGATTATCGCCGATTTTGCAGCGCAATATAGTGGTGCCATACTCATACCCATTTATCCGTCTATCACAGCTTCTGAATGGGAATACATTCTGAATGAAGCACAAATTTCGGTGCTGTTTATCTCAGATCGATTCATTGACAAAAAACTCACATCTATTAAGGACAATGTGCCAAGTCTGAAACATATTTACTCATTCGATGATGTTGAAGGTGTCAAGAGTTGGAATGAATTACTGCAACCTTATTCTACCAACGAAGCCGCCGAGATAGAAGCCATCAAGGAATTGACGCAACCCAGCCATTTAGCTACTATCATTTATACATCCGGAACAACCGGCAACCCGAAAGGGGTGATGCTATCGCACGATAATATTATGAGCAATGTACGCAGTTGTATGGAAGCCTTTGGTTTCTGCAACAGCAACGAACGCACCCTGAGCTTTCTTCCATTGAACCATATCTTCGAGCGCACCGTGATGTATATTTATTTCAACAAAACCGTATCGGTCTACTTTGCTGAAGGGATGGAAACAATTGGACCTGACCTACGTGATGTAAAGCCTGCCGTATTTACAACTGTACCGCGTTTACTTGAAAAAGTCTATGAAAAAATTGATGCGAAAGGAAGTCAACTTCGCGGTATCAAACGAATGCTCTTTGATTGGGCTGTTGCGCTCGCAGAAGAGTATGAAATAGGTAAGACAAAATCGCTATGGTTTGCTTTACAGCTAGCGATTGCCGACAAACTGATTTATTCAAAATGGCGTGAAGCGGTTGGTGGCAATATAAAAGCTATTGTCACCGGCTCGGCCGCGTGTCAGGTGAAACTGCTGAAACTCTTTACGGCAGCCAATATTGTGGTAATGGAAGGGTATGGCCTTACCGAAACCTCTCCTGTTATTTCGGTCAATCGTTTTGAAAAACAATATAGAAAATTTGGAACCGTTGGCACGGTCATCGATGAGGTGGAAGTAAAAATAGCCGATGATGGCGAAATCATTTGTCGTGGACCAAATATTATGATGGGCTATTATAAGCATCCTGAACTCACCGATGAAGTGATTACAAATGGTTGGTTTCATACAGGTGATATCGGTGTATTTGTCGACGGGAAATTTCTTAAAATTACTGACAGAAAAAAAGAGATATTCAAGATATCAGGTGGAAAATATGTTGCACCTTTGCCCATCGAAAATAAGATGAAAGAGTCGGCTTATATCGAACAGATTATGGTGGTGGGGAGTAATGAAAAATTTGCAGGAGCGTTGATTGTTCCTGCGTTTGACAAAATCAAGGAATACCTTGCCAAACTCAATATCACACTAGAGAGTCGAGCAGATATGACCACTGACAAGGATGTGCAAAAACTGATACGAAGTGAACTCGACCGATACAACAAGCTCTTTGCATCACACGAACAAGTAAAAAAATTTCAACTCATTGCCAATGAGTGGACTATAGACGGTGGTGAACTCACAGCCACGATGAAATTGAAAAGAAAAAAAATAGTTGAGAAATATAGCGATCGCATCGAAACAATATATAGTTGACGATAACCTATATCACATGGCCTCGTAGTTCAATGGATAGAATAGAAGTTTCCTAAACTTTAGATCCAAGTTCGATTCTTGGCGAGGCTACACAACGAGATAATCTCGATATACTTTCGAGATTATCTTTTTTACATTCTTTTGAAACTCTTGATAGCTCTGCAATAGCAGTGAAAATAGAATTCACTCTGTGGGTTCGACAACTGTTGTAGTTCTTGCTATATAACATTCCTTCAGGAAATAAAAGGTATTGTAATTTTTGTTTGTTAGTGTAATCAGCTAAATCCCAAGCTGTATTAAGTTTGCTTGATAATTTTATTGCATTTTCCATACACTTTTCAAGGTTCGACGACTTAATTGGAATTAAACTTAATTTTTGATAAAATTCGTTTTACTCTTCTTTACTTTTATCAATATGCTTGTCAAATAAATCCTTTTGAATTTCATTATTGATGAATTTTTCTTCAATCCGTTCTACCTTTTTTTCTATTTCCTTAATTTGCTTTTCTAATAACTCTTTTTCTATATCTGTATCTTTATGTAATTGATGATACGTATGCTCCATATATTTTGATATTATACTGTACAAAAGATATTTAATTCCAGATTTTCATTTCCGATAACACCATTTTGCCAATAAGGGACCCCTGGATTATTTGCATATGTATTGAAAGTAGGTTGAAGTGCTACTGTACTTCCAACAATCGTTGATTTTACATCTGGTAATGCCCACGACAAACCCCATTGATAATTATGACTTAAATCAAAACAATTTACATACGCTACCCAAGGTAATGAAGGGTTAATAGTAACTGTTGTTTATGCCTTTGCATTATTTACGATTGTGAATAATCCGATAACTAATGTAATTAATTGTGGTATTAATTTTCACGTTTTTTTATTTTATTAATGTTTTTGTTTTAAAATTTTTATTTTCTTTTTTTAAATGAATGATATAAATATTATTAGCTATTAATCTAGATTTTATATTTTCATTGGTATTAATTTTTAATTGATTTTGTATCTTTCTTCCTGTTAAATCGAATATTTCTAATTGATCAAATGATGATATTTTAGTTGAATTTATTCTAATAAAATCAGGGTTAAAGGTAATCGTGAAATCATCTCCATTAATTGCATCTATTGAAAGTGGTGCACAACTCAAACAAGATTCCCATTGATTACAAAGTGTAGTATCATTAATTCCTAATGTTGCCAATCTATTTGTGTATTGTGCATTTCCATTGGTACATGTCCAAACAGAATTTAGTGTTTCTTTTGTTTGATTTCCATTGACAAATAAATATTCTATTGTAGAAGCTGATGACAAAGGCATAGTAGCTTCATAATTTCCTGTAGTTATATTTAAGACCATTGGATTTCCTGGAAAGTTGCTCCAATTATTCCAATTACCAAAAACATAAACAGGTAAAGAATCTACATTTTGAACAGCAAATTTTACATTGATATTTTGAACAGATGTTCCAGTACCTAACGTAATATTATCAATGTAACAATCATTATCAGTTGTTCTTGCATTAAAATCAGGAAAAATAATTATTTGATCAATATTCGAATTATTAGGGTTTCCAATTTGACTTGTAAAATCAAAAGTCAACTCTTCCCATTGGTTTATTAAAGTATTTGGCTTTTTTAATTCTCCTGTTGATGCACCACTTGCAGTCGCAAATTTTACACCTACATCACTAATAACAGATTTGTACACCATTAATTTAACAATTGCATTTGATGCATTTAAAGTAAACACTCCAATGTCTGATGGACCTGGAGGCACAGAGCCTGGATGTAAACTTTCAAAACCTGCCCATGGTTTACCAGTTGCCAATGTTGTCATTTTGATCACATTAGTTGAAGAATTGATTCCTGTAGTAGTAGGATTTGCAACAATTTGCGGAGGTAAATTCGTTGTGTTTTCAAATGATCTCCAAGTCCAATTTGCACCATAACCTGTTGCTTCAAAATTGATAGGAGAAAGTTGTGCTTGGCAATTAGTGGTTAATTGCATTATTACACTAAGTGTAAATACTACTTTTAGTATGTTATTCATTTTATTTATTATTTTAAGTTTTAAAAAATAGTATTTAAAAAAAGTAAGGCTTTCATTTTTGAAAGCCTTACTCATTTTATATTAGTTATTGATAAAAGATTTTACTTTATAAATGTCATTTCCGTTTTTGAGGCGAACAATATAGAATGTGTTGCTTTTTAAATTTACAGAAATATTTTCATTCGTTTTAAAGTTACCATTAGAAGCAAAAACTTTTCTACCAACTAAATCAAAAATTTCTAATTGATCAAATTGAGAAATATTTGTTGCATTGATTCTGATAAATTGACTATTCAAATAAATAGATACATTTTCATTTTTTACATTATTTAAAGTCAAAGGAACACATGCAGTACATGTTTCCCAAATATTACAAAACGATGTATCTACTGTACCCAATGTAGCTTTTCTATTTGTGTATTGCGGATTTCCGTTTGTGCAAGTCCATGATGAATCTAACACTTCTTTAGTTTGTATTCCGTTTACATATAAATACTCAATAGTTGCAGATGAAGCCATAGGTATTGTGGCTTCATAGTTTCCTGTAGCAGCATTAAATGTCATTGGGTTTCCAGGAAAATTGCCCCAATTACTCCAACTTCCAAATACATAAACTGGTGTAGAATCTGTAGATTGTACAGAAAATTTCACATTGATATTTGAAGGTGCAACAGAACCACATGAATCACATAATGCCCACTTATTACATTTTGTAAATGCTGAACTTCCAATAGCTAATGTTCTGTTTGTATATTGTGCATTGCCATTTGTACAGGCCCATGCTGGATCCAAAACTTCTTTTATTGGTGTTCCTCCATTAACATATAAATATTCAGCAGTTGAATTTGATGGTAATGAAACAACTGCTTCATATTTATTACCACCAATTGAAGTCATTAAGATACCTGGATAATTAGCCCAATTCCAACTACCTATAACATAAACAGGTGTAGAATCTGGGGTTTCGACTTGTAACGTAATATTTACATTTGATGGAGGAGGTGTAACTGTACACGAGTTACATGTTGCCCAAGTATAACATAAGCTTGTATCGTTTGCACCCAATCCTAATACTCTATTTGTATATTGAGCATTCGCATTTGTACAAGGCGCAGCTGGGTCTAATGCTTCTTTTATTGGAGTACCACCATTTACAAATAAATACTCATAAGGCGCATTTGGCATTAATTGAATAGTAACTGAATATTTATTAGGAGCAATTAATGTCATAGGTGCTCCAGGAAAAGATGCCCAATTCCAACTGCCTATTAATGATACTGGTAAAGAATCAGGACTTTCTACTTGAAATGTTACATTGATTGGCATTGGAGGAGGTGGTGGTGGTGTAACTGTACAAGTATTGCATGTTGCCCATGTGTAACAAACTGCAGTATCTGTTGAACCAACTGGCAAAACTCTATTTGTATACTGAGTATTTCCGTTAGTACAAGGCCATGTAGAAGTTAGTAATTCATTAGCTGGAGTTGCTCCACTTACAAATAAATACTCATGTGTTGTGTTTGATGCAATTGGCAATGTAACTGAATATTTACCTGGTGCAATCATTGTCATAGAATTACCTGGATAATTACCCCATCCACTCCAACTACCAAATACATAGACTGGTGTTGAGGCTGGATTTTCTACTTGAAAGGTTACCATTTGTGTTTGAGCAAATGCCGATGAGCATGCTACAAAAAGAAGTGCGATGAGTGTTTGAATTTTTCTTTTCATTTTTTTTGTTTTTTAATTGTTTGTAAATTTAATTTATATTATTTGATTTTAAAGAGGTGAATAGTTGAATGAAGAAATAATTACTTCATGTTCTTGATTATTACTTGGCGCTGCTCCATTGAGTAGCCATAAATTAAAACGAACATTTGTGCTGTCGCTTGGTGCAGGAATTACAATTGGATTACTCACATTACTTCCTTCTATTTTTTGACGAGAAATATTATTTTTTGTAAAAGTCCATTCAGAAACTTTATTAGTCCCAGGATAATTCTCTCCTTCATAACTTTCCCATTTCACACTATCAGGTGTCCAACGAAACATATAAGTCATTGGTTTTTTTAAATATTTTGTTTCAACTATTGGTTTGAATGTTCTTTCTGTATATGGTATTGGATTACTAAATATTACTGGTTGTGCACTGTATGTAATTAAGTTTGAATCGTTGGCATTACCCCACCTACTGAACTCTACATCAATTTCGCTATTGGCTTGTGTTTGAAACGAATAGCTATCCCAACTAAAAAATCCAAAAACAGTATTTTTATCAAAAACAGTTACGTCATTATCACAGGTGAAAATATACGTTCCATAACCAAAAACTTTGGTAGAAATAATTTCACTGCAAGTCCATTGGTTATTCTTTTTAGCAATTTTTAAATGCAATTTTCCTAATGCATCTACCCAAGCAAAATCATTAGTTCCCGAGAAACGATTTGGGCCAGGGCCTACAGGTGTGGCTGCGTTCTTATATTTCCATTGATAACCCGCAAAGGCAAAATCTCCTTTTATTTCTGGTACTACTATAACGGGTGGATCTCCTTGTTTGCAAGCATATAAAATAGCAAAAAAGCTAAACCCAATCAATTGTATAAATTTTTTATTGTACATAAATAATTTTCTTTAGGTTATTAATTATTAACTCAATTTCTCCAGGTTCAGTAACTCTTTTTAAGTCTTTATTTATGAATGAAAAAT
>CAIUKZ010000251.1 GCA_903899865.1 uncultured Bacteroidales bacterium
CGATAGACTGTGCCAAATTCGGCAAAGCGTATAGGAAGATCTTTGTACGAACGAGGTTTGAACTTGTAAATCTCACAGTGGTGAGGGCAGTTCATCGGTTTCAATAAATACTCCTCGCCTTCTTCGGGTGTGTGGATGGGTTGGAACGAGTCCTTGCCGTACTTGGCGTAGTGACCAGAAGTAATGTACAATTGCTTGTTGCCGATATGCGGAGTCATCACTTGTTGGTAGTCAAATCGACGTTGGATTTTTTTCAAGAAATCTTCCAAACGCAGTCTCAAAGCCGTACCACGAGGCAACCACATGGGAAGTCCCTTTCCTACGTTTTCGGAGAACATGAACAGTTCCAGCTCTTTGCCAATTTTGCGGTGGTCGCGTTTCTTGGCTTCTTCCAATAGCACCAGGTATTCGTCCAGCATCTTCTTTTTGGGGAAGGTGATGCCATAAATACGAGTCAGCTGTTTGCGTTTTTCGTCGCCACGCCAGTAAGCACCCGCTACGCTGAGCACTTTGATGGCCTTGATTTCGCCAGTATGTGGTAAGTGAGGTCCACGACAAAGGTCGGTGAAATTGCCTTGCGAGTAAAGTGTGATGGTGCCATCGGCAAGGTCTTGAATCATTTCGGTTTTATACACCTCGTTGATAGCGCCAAAGCGAGCCAATGCATCAGCTTTACTGATGTCTGAGCGGACAATTTCCGATTTTCGTGCTGCCAATTCTTGCATTTTAGCTTCGATGGCTGGTAAGTCAGTCTCTTTTATTGACGTTTCACCTGGATCCACATCGTAGTAGAAACCGTTTTCGATGGCTGGACCTATGCCGAATTTAATACCGGGGTACAATTCCTGAAGGGCTTCGGCCATCAAGTGGGCTGAGCTGTGCCAAAAGGCGTGTTTGGCCTCTTCATCGTCCCACTTGTGGAGCTTGATGGCTACATCCGTGAGGATGGGGCGAGTCAAATCCCATATTTCGTTGTTTACTGTGATGGCTAGCACCTCTTGTGCTAGTCGTGAGCTGATGCTTTCAGCAAGTTGCAGTCCAGTGATGCCTTTGGCAAATTCACGGACAGAACCGTCGGGGAATGTTACTTTAATCATGTTTTTCGAACCTTACAAATGGTTTTTAAATTTTGAAATGCAAAGGTAAGATTAATTCGTGTACTGCATTCCTTCAACTAATAAAATCTTGTATTTTCTCAAACATAAATTGGCTTTTAGGTGAGTTGTTGTATCGGTAGAAGATTCCATTTTTAGCTTTAGATACGTTGCCTCGTACGTTACAGACCTAACAGTTTTAAAATATGTTAGGTCTTGCTGTTTGAAATTCTGACCATTTGATAATTGTAATGTCCAAAAGTTATGACTTTTCGATTAGTATAATGACTAAAAGTTATGTTTTATCAGCCATAAAACTTACCTTGAAAACAAATACAAACTGTCTATCGGTAACAAAATCTTTTGTATATTTGTGAGGTGACAGAGCAAAGATCATTGAGCCACACTTTTAATGAAATTGTGTTAATAATCAGCAGTTTATCTCTATGTTTTCGGTGTGTTGAAATCTGTAATCATTAATTTTTCAATACAATTGTCCATTCATTGATTTTCTATTATTTGATATACTAACAATTCCAATTGCATTCAAAATTTCGATACATCTATGATTCCAAAGCACACATTGATAATCATTTTTTTAATTTTTATCACACAGAGTAAAATCATAGCTCAGAAATATGATGCGGAAGTTGTCAATTACAGGTCTTTACGAGTAATGAAAAAAGATGGAGTTGTTGAAACCGATTCAATCACGATTCAAATCAACAATAGAGTTGGTGATAAATACACAAAAATTTAAGTTGAGTATTCAGAGATTGAAAAATTAGAAAATCTAAGTGCATGGATTGAAAACATGGATGGAAAAATAGTGCGACGTCTCAAAAACACTGAGATCATAGATAGAAGTGCTATTTCAGAAATTTCGATGTCTGAAGATAATTTTGAAAAATGTTTTGAACTAAGGCATAATGAGTATCCATACAAAATTACATACACATTCAAAAAATCCTATCCCAATTATTTATTCATCGCCCATTGGTCCCCTGTTATTTACTACACCTTACCTACTAGAAAAGCTTCACTTAACGTTTTTCTACCCTTAGAATAGAAGTATAAAACATACGATAGAGAGATTGCTAGCCCTGATATTGACTCTACTAAGGGATACATTGATATAAAATACAGTGCGACATATAACACGCCTGCTAAAGATGAAACCTATTCACAACCAAATAATTATATGCCTTTGGTATTAATTGCCCCTACTAATTTTCATTACGGTGTGGATGGTTGCACCAAAGATTGGGTGTCATTCGGAAATTGGCAGTACCAGCTCAATGAAGGATTGGATGTACTGCCTCAAAATGAAAAAAATACTATCTCAACACTTATAAAAGGTATAACTAATAAGAAGGAAATTGTAAAAGTGTTGTACCACTATTTGCAGGATAATACCCGATACATTAATGTTTTATTGGGAGTTGGAGGTTATAAGCCTCATCCAGCTACTTATGTGTCTGAAAACAAATATGGGGACTGTAAGGCATTGACAAATTAAATGAAAGCCATGTTGGCGTATGCTGGAATTGAATCATTTTATGTGAAAGTATATGCTGGCGACCAACCGAAAGATTTGATTATGGACTTTGCAGAACAACAATTTAATCATGCAATACTTGCCGTGCCTATTAATAAAGATACAATATGGCTCGAAAATACCAGTAATATTAATCCTTTTGGATACATGGGTGCATTTACTCAAAATAGATTTGCACTATTAATATCCAAAGATCAAAGCAAATTAGTAAGGATACCAGCATTGAAAATGGATGATAATTTGGTTGCGACAAAATACTATTTTAATCTTGAACTAAATGGAAAAACACAAGCTGAAGCAAATTTTGAAATAAGAGGAGCTGGATTTGATAAATTTAATTCTATTAATA
>CAIUKZ010000252.1 GCA_903899865.1 uncultured Bacteroidales bacterium
ACTTCTTCTTCCTCTTTTGGTTTTTCTACTGGTTTAACTACAGGTTTCTCTCCAGCCTTTACTATTGACTTTAGGTACTCTTTCAATGTATATCCGCACACGATTTCTTTGTCATACAGATACAGTCTGTAATCTGTCATTTTATTTTCACTTAGCATTTTGATATGCTCAGGTCTTAGTTCTAGAAATGCTGTATAAACAAATCCTTCAGTAGTACTGTTGGTCTCTACTCTCAGTTTTTCTCTTGGAATATCAATTCTCAAATCGTTTTCGAGCAGAATGGTCATTCCTTGAGAGTTCAATTTGATATCGCTAGCTATCTCGCTCACTTGCATGAAGATAGTGCTTTTTGTTTTATTTGGATTAAACATACTTGGATGATTAATCGTTTTTAGGAAGGTGATTTTGTCACATCCTTGGGGAGTAGAGTATGATTTTTCGTTTTTAAATTTATCTCTAAATGATTTTACGAAGGTGTCAAAAAAACCATCAGGATATTTCAAACCACCTATTACCACAAACTCAAATTCTTCCTCAAAGCGTGGATCATAATCATAATACAAAATTCCTGTTTCAGGATTTTCAACTTTCAGTGCGAATTTTTTTGCCCCTGTTTTGTCGGTATATTGCTTGTAATCAATGAGTCGGAACACTCTCCCTACCAATGACTCGTATCTTGTGTTGGCATCACTCTGACCAGCGTCATATTTTACCTTCATCAATTCACTAACATAGAAGTCTCTATAGCCATACTTTTGTATTGACTCTGCTTTTTCGCGCACTTTAAGATCTTTGCCAAGTAACAGCTCTACACTAGTGCTAGGGAAATTCTGTCCGTAAGTGAAGTTACTTAGGATAATCAAAGAAAATAAAATTAGTTTTTTCATATTTATCGTGTTCTAATTGTCTTTGTATAAATAATCAATTGAGATAATTGAATGTTCTAATCAAAAGTAGTTCTTGTTTTATTTGAGAATAATCTTATCCTTATTTCTAATTCTATAATTCAATAGTGATGCTTGATAGTTCAGTTCTCCATTCTTATTATTGCAATTCAGAATGCTTGTTTAACCCTCTAGTTGAATTATTTTGCAGCTATGCATCTCATGTAGTTCATCAGTGTTTCACCCATAGTTACATTGGTGTCATGTTTGAACAACCGATATTTAATCATTCTGTTTTCTGCTAATAGCTTGATGTCATTTTCCCCTAGGTCAAAAACGGATGTGTACATAAATGCGTCACTTCCATCCAGGGCTTTGATTTTTTTGATTTCGATTTTTGCTTCTGGACGCTCAATTCTGAATCCATTTTCAAGAAGGATGATCACCCCTTTCACATTGAGTGTTAGAATTGATGCTTGCGATTTAAGTGTGATTTGTGTTCTGGCAGTGTTTCCCTTAATGATTTTGTAAAACTCTACTGGAGCAAATGGTGATGCATAGTCTAATTCACCAGTAAACATGTCATTGGTACTAACGATGTTTTTGCAAAAGAAATCTTCTGGGTAGGTAAGACCGCCTATTACTTCAAATTCAAATTCCAATTCAAAACGTGGATCATAGTCGTAATACATGATGCCTACTTCCGGGTTTTCAATTTTTAATTTGAATTTATCTATTCCCATCAAATCGGTATAAGCTTCAAAACTTAGCATTTTGAAAATTTTACCAACTAGAGTTTTATAGCGTGTGTTTTGTTTGTTTTCACAGCAATTAAATTTTCTCTTCAGTGCTCCATCTGAATAGAAATCATTGTAGCCATATCTTTGCAATGATTCATCTTTTTCTTTAACTTTCAGTTCTTTGCCGATAAGCAATTCTACATTCGTCCCAGGAAAATTCTGTCCATAAGAAGCGATGTTGCTTAGAACAATCAAAGAAAATAAAATCAGCTTTTTCATAATTGTCGTGTTTAAAATTTTTTCCAAAAGTAATCAATTGTTTTAATTCAATGTCAAATTTGACTTAAAAATATATCTATAAACTCCAAATTTACGTTGGAAATTACAGTATTACAAGCATAGTGTGGCGACTTTCCGAAAATTTATCTTTCCACTAACGTTTTGCTTATTATTTGAAAATCAATTGATTACGTATTTACTGATGAATTATATTATGGATTGTAAATTTAAGTAAAAACTTTTGAGTACAAAAATAGCGAAAATCCCTCATAAATGGTACATTTTATGGGGATTATTCATGTTAATTTTCAATTTCAAATTTATAAAATGATTGATTATTCACATTCTATCATTTTATTGACGGGAATGTTTTGGGTTTAATCGCATGGTTTTTTGAAATCAAATGGTGAAGATTGATACCCCAATTGTTTTGCTTGATTGTAGTCCGAGCATGCTTTTTCTTTGTCATTGAGTTTGGCATATGCTTGACTTCTGAGGTAGAATGCGATAGAAAAATCAGGTTTAATTGCTAATGCTTTGGTGAGTGCTTTCACCGCATCGGCATAGTATTCAAATTTGATGTCCAGCTCACCTTTGTTACAAAATGCGATGACGTTTTTTGGGTCAAGTTCTGTTACGCGAGTGAAATCGGCAAGGGCGCTACTGTGTTCATTTATTTTTTTGTAACCTATTGCTCTGTTGAAATAAGCATCAGAGTTATTTGGTGCATTATCAATGGCTTTCGAGAGGTCTTCTAAGCTACCTTTGGTGTCATTGAGCATCCCTTTGGCTATTCCTCTGCGAATGTATGCCTCTACATAGTTGGGTTTGAGGGCAATGGCTTTGTCAAAATCGGCAATGGACGATTTGGTGTCACGTGCTAGTCCTCTGTTGTAATACGCTCCTTCGTTTTTAGGGTCTATTTCAATGGCTTTTGTGAAATCCTCGATGGCGGCTGGTAAGTCTTTTAGCGATCCTTTGGCTATTCCTCTACGGATGTAGGCTTCCGAGTTATTTGGTGCAATTTCTATGGTTTTTGAGAAATCCTCGATAGCTCCCAAATAATCTGATATTTCTGTTTTGGATACTCCTCTGTAATAGACCATTTTGGCATTTTCTGGATCAAGTTCCAATGCTCTATTAAATTCGTCAATGGCATCAGAGTGACGTTTCAACACCGCCAATGTAAGTGCTTTTTGGAAAAATGCATCGGCATTTTTGGGGTTGCTAGATATCGCTACCTCAAAGTCGAGGAGTGCATTCTCGTAGTCCTTTGCCAGGTCTCTTGCTAGCCCTCTTTGGTAATAGGCTTGTTCGTATTTAGGATTTATTTCTATTGCTTTCGAAAAGTCTTCTACAGCAGCTTCGTAGTCCATCAAGTAGGACTTAGCTATTCCCCTTTTTACGTAAGCTTCTGCATGATTGGGATTGGCCTTGATTGTTTTTGAAAAATCAGACACTGCACCTGCATAATCTTTGGCGTTGCCTTTTCTTACACCAGAAAGAAAAAGGCTGTCTGTAGTTTCAGCAAAACAAAGAGTGGTAATGAATATTGCGATGAGAGATATGCTACTTCTTTTCATAATGTGCCAAAATTATTTTAGTAATTAAAAAATCCGTATTGTTTAATCGGGTATCATTCCTTATCAATTATTTTTATCTAAAATCAGACCGTCTTTCATTTCAATCACTCTGTCAGACAGCGCTGCCAGCTCCTTGTCATGTGTTACTATCACGATGGTCAATCCAAATTTTTCGCGAAGTTCAAACAGTAATTTGTGCAATTCCTCTTTGTTTTTTGAATCCAGACTTCCTGAGGGTTCATCAGCAAGAATCAATGATGGTTCATTGATAAGTGCCCTTGCCACTGCTACTCGTTGCTTCTCACCTCCTGAGAGTTCGTTGGGTTTATGCTCCATCCGGTCTGTCAGTTGCAAGAATGCCAATAGCTCTTTTGCTTTTTGAGTAGACCCCTTTATATCTTTACGAGCAATCATTGCTGGTATCAGCACATTTTCCAATGCTGTAAACTCTGGTAACAACTGATGAAACTGGAAGATAAAGCCTATTTTTAAGTTTCTGAAAGCTGCCAACTCTTTTTCTCCGAGTGCACTGAAATTAACCCCGTTGACCAATACATCACCTCCATTCGGTTTGTCTAGCGTGCCAAGTATTTGTAAAAGAGTAGTTTTGCCTGCACCACTGGGGCCTACTATGGATACAATTTCACCTTTTTGAACCGTCAGGTTTACTCCTTTTAGAACCTCTAGCGAGCCATAACTTTTACGAATGTCTGTTGCTTTAATCATGAATCAACTGTGCTTATTCTCAGAATTGTTAAAATATTTATTCTGCAAAGTTATTCGTTTACACCATATATCAAAGTTTTCTTGTACAAAAAAATGTACCTTTGTAGATAATTAGTTTTAACTTACTCTTTATCAAGTAGTGTAGTATGCTTTCTGATGCTGAATTAGGAAATATTGAATTTGTAAGAAATGCCCGAGCCAAACATATAGGTGTTCGGATATTAAAATCAGGGCTAAAGGTTACATTGCCAGGTAGTTCTACGCCTGATGATGCCATGAAGTTTATCAACTCCATACGCAAAAAACTTGTTGCCAAACAATCTAAGCTTAGCGATTCCATTGCTCAAAGCAATATTTATGTTGATAAAAATACTGTTTTGCAAACACTTAGTTTTAAGGTTGTGGCAGTTCCTACAGAGAGAATGAACATTCATTTTTTATTGAAGAATGAACTGTTGACCATACAGTATCCCAACCACATGAACTGCAGGCTGGACGAAAATCAAAAACAATTTTGGAATGGCATCAGTTATTTCCTTAGGAATGAAGCTAAAAGGTTATTGCCTGCTAGAACTTTGGCACTGGCTACCAAACATGGATTTACGGTGCAGGATGTAAAAATCCAATCTAGCAAAACTCGCTGGGGAAGTTGCTCTGGTAGGAAGACCATTAACTTTTCCTTGTATTTACTTTTGTTGCCACAGCATTTGGTGGATTATGTGATTTTACATGAACTTTGCCATACCAAGGAGATGAATCATGGACCCAAATTTTGGGCGTGGATGGATAAAGTCACTGAGGGCAAAAGCAATGCGCTGAGAGCCGAATTGAAAAAGTACCACATGCCAAACTAATTTTTTATTTTTTCGATATGATGAATTGGGAACAACTGCTTTCTACAAAACGATTCGGGATGGAGTCCTACCAT
>CAIUKZ010000253.1 GCA_903899865.1 uncultured Bacteroidales bacterium
AAGCTTTTATTCCTTCCAAGAAAGTGTATATCAATGTAGATGCGGCTCAGGTGCTAAAAACCAAAACTGTACCTGCTGAAAGAGCTTCGGAAATATTGCCACGTCTGGATATTAACCTATCACGCCGATTGACAAAAAGTGATTTGATGATACTGGAAATGTTGAAAGAGAATAACTGGAAACGCCCAGTTTATTTTGCAGTAACAGTGGGCAATGATAGTTATTTGGGACTAGAAGATCATTTTGAGATGACAGGTATGGCATATCGTATTCTTCCTGTGGGAGCTGTGAAGGGCATGGGTTCTCAGGTGAATACTGACAAAATGTATGACAATATGATGAACAAGTTCCGCTATGGTGGAATTGATAATCCAAAGGTTTATATTGATGAAACTGTAATGCGCATGTGTCATACACACCGCATGATGTTTTCCGAACTCATAGAAGCACTTGTTAATAAAGGGGATACGGTGCGCGCATTAAAAGCATTGGACTATTGTAATAAGGTGATTCCTGATAAAACAGTGAGTCATAGCTATCGATCTGGATCAGTAACTTTGGCTAATTGTTATTATAGACTGGGTCATTATAAAGAAGGAAATCAAATCATGGAACTAGTGGCGCAAGATTGTGTAGATTATCTGACTTGGTCGTTGAAACTACCTACATCCAAACGAGTGTCCGTAGGTTATTCTATCAACATGAATCTAGGTATGTTACAACAAGTGCTAAGAGTGTGTGATCAGAACAAACAAAAAGCAATGCTAGATAAGTTTTTACCTCGTTTCATGGAGTTTTCTCAAAAGGTTGAAATGTAGATGACGATACAATTTCCAGATTTTTTGAGACCTATATTGGGTCGGATGACGTGGAGGAAAAGTAAACAAGAAAGGGTAATCTATTTAACTTTTGACGATGGACCTATACCTGAGGTTACGCCCAAAGTATTGGCTATTCTTGATGAATATGAGGTGAAGGCCACTTTCTTTTGTGTGGGTGAGAACGTACAGAAACATCCCGATGTCTATGCTCAAGTTTTGTCGCGTGGACATCGAACAGGCAATCATACGTTTAATCATATCAAGGGAGTTTTCATACCTTCGGAAGTATATGTGGATAATGTGGAGCGGACTGCTCAACTGATTGATAGCAAGTTATTCAGACCACCACATGGTCTCATTACTAGATCTCAACGAAAAGCGTTGGAGGCTGATTATGAGATTATCATGTGGGATTTGATAACACATGATTATAATAAAAGCATCTCTCCACAGACCATTATTAAGACCATCAAACGAAAGTCTAGAAATGGTATGATAGTAGTATTTCATGATTCGTTGAAAGCTGAGGAGAATATGATGGCGGTGCTACCAATGGCGCTTGAATTTTGGAAAAAGGAAGGGTATCAGTTCGGATTGTTATAAGTGCTTTTAACTCATCAAGGAGGATATGAAAGAATCGCTTTTTCATTACGTGTGGCAACACCGACTATTTTTTACCGATGGGTTATGTACTACCGAAGGTGAACGGATTGAGATCATTGATGTAGGGAAATATAACACAGATGCAGGGCCTGATTTTTTTAATTCAAAAGTGAAAATTGGAAGTACTTTGTGGGCTGGCAATGTTGAAATTCATATTCAATCAAGCGATTGGGAGAGGCACTTGCATCATCAAGATAAAGCATATAACAACGTAGTGTTGCATGTGGTGGAAAAGGCAGACAAACCCGTGCGAAGGATGGATGGCGCATTGATACCTCAACTGGAATTGAAATTCTCCACCGAAATTCATCAAAACTACCAAAGCCTGGTTACCAATCAACAATGGGTGCCATGTGCTCAAAAAATAGACAAAGTACCGGCTGTTTTTATCCAAAGTTGGAAGAATGCTTTGCTATCAGAACGATTGGAGCAAAAAACTGCATCCATCAATAGCTTACTAATAAGTTCGAACAATCATTGGGAGGAAGCATTTTACATTACTTTAGCCAGAAATTTTGGATTTGGAATTAATAGTCAGGTTTTTGAGATGCTGGCTAAGTCGCTACCTCTTCAAGCACTGGCTAAACACAAGGATGATTTAATAGCCATTGAAGCCATGCTGTTTGGACAAGCTGACTTGTTGTACTCCGAATCAGAGGATGAATACATGGTGATGTTATGCA
The DNA here is from genome assembly GCA_903899865.1 of uncultured Bacteroidales bacterium. Classification (GTDB taxonomy): domain Bacteria; phylum Bacteroidota; class Bacteroidia; order Bacteroidales; family Paludibacteraceae; genus Paludibacter. The sequence continues at coordinate 2,168 of CAIUKZ010000253.1, forward strand.
GAGAGTATCAGTTTTATAAATCTAAATTCTCACTCATACCCATCGATGGCTCACAGTGGAAATTACTACGCCTGCGACCGGATAATTTCCCTCATGTCAGAATTGCACAGTTCGCCAGTCTCATCCATCAATCCAGTAAACTGTTTTCGAAGATTGTTGATAACCCAGATATTACTTATCTTTCACAGGTTTTACAATGTGAACCTTCGGACTATTGGCATACACACTATCATTTTGGTACTGCTACCAAGTTCAAGTCAAAAAAATTGGGCTTACAGTCCATTCATTTATTGATCATCAATACGGTTGTTCCTTTTTTGTTTTGTTATTCCATCAATCGAAATGATGAACAATTGAAAGAGCGAGCATTACAGTTGCTGGAACAGCTCCCTGCCGAAAAAAATGGAGTCATTACCAATTGGTCAGCATTAAACATAGTCAGTGATTCAGCTGCCGACTCTCAAGCGCTGTTGCAATTAAAAAAGGAATATTGTGAAAATAAAAAATGCCTGCGTTGTAGGATAGGACATAAACTTTTAACGCTACCAATTAGCTCTAACTTATGATTCGGTTTAGATATTTAAATTTTGCTTTTCTGCTATTTGTAATTTTATTACTCATCCACTCTTGTGCCAACAAAGGTATCGGACCCACTGGAGGAATAAAAGATACCACACCACCTACCATCCTTCAAAGCAAACCTATCAATGGAGTGCTCAATTTTAAAGCAAAACATATTCAAATCGATTTTGATGAAAATGTGAGCATTGAGAAACCAGCCGACAATGTGTTTTTCTCCCCCCCTCAGATTAAAACACCCGAAGTCAAAGCACTGGGCAAAAGAATAGTGGTCGATTTTGAGGATGATTTAAAAGATAGTACGACCTATACTGTTAGTTTTGGAAACGGGATTGTGGATGTCAATGAAAAGAATCCGCTGAAAGACTACCAATTTGCATTTTCTACAGGAAACGAAATTGACACTTTGCAAATAGCAGGAACAGTGATTAATGCAGAAGACTTGAACCCAATTTCAGGAGTCTTAGTCGGCATTTATTCAGAAATGGATGATTCTATTTTTAGCGTCAAACCCTTCCTCCGTATAGCACGAACCGATGAAAATGGTCGTTTTGTTGTATCCAACATCAAAAAAGGTACTTACAAGGTCTTCGCTTTGGGTGATATGAGCAAGGATTACTTTCATCAGCCAGGTGAAGGGCTTGCTCTTTATGATTCAATAATCACCCCAACTTTTGAGATGATGCAACTAAGAGATTCTGTATGGAAGGACTCGTTGACTGCCGACAGTATGAAAATATTGGATAGCGTTCATGTGTATTCTCAAAATGTGTTTTTCCCCAATGATTTGACTCTTAGGTACTTCAAGGAAAGTAGGAAGCGACAGTATTTCGTTAAAGCAGAGAGGAAAATACCAAATATGTTTAAACTGTATTTTAACACAGCAGCTACTGCTTTGCCTCAAATCAAATGTCTGAATGCAGATTTGGAAGGGAAATGCTTGGTACAGAAAAATATGACATTGGATAGCATCACCTACTGGATAACCGATTCC
>CAIUKZ010000254.1 GCA_903899865.1 uncultured Bacteroidales bacterium
AAAAAGTTTAAGCTCGGGACGTTGGTTGCTCATATCCACTGTTCCTTTGAGCATTATCTCTGGTTTGGTCAATACGGTTCGTTCGTCCACCACCGATCGTGTAAATGCTGCCAACATCACACGATATGCCTGTTGCGTGTTTTTTAATTCAACCTCTTTTTGTATCGCATTGAGTAATTCCACTTTGATGGCATCTACGTCCGATTGGTTGGCTACTCCATTTTTCATGAAAGTTTCTACTCTCTTATGATTGGTTTGTAGTTCATTTTGAAGTATGGTATTTTGTTTGATTTGCTCTTCGAGCAATAAAATACCAAAAAACAGTTGGTCTACCCGCTCGTTGATAGCATATAGGCTGATTTCAACGTTTTGTTTTTCAATGGCTTCGGAAGCTAATAATGATTTTTTTTGAGATTTTGTTATTCCACCATCCCATATCAACTGATTTACTTCAACCGCTACCTGATATTGGTCTTTTGACAATGGGCTTACTACCACAGGTTTTGGCATATTGCCTAACATGTCAATCATCCCTTGAGGCAGTGAAGTTACATCAGATTGGTAAGTGCCCCTGCCTGATAATGCTATCTGGGGGAGGTATCCATTATTGGCGTTAGAAATATTGAACCGTGTGGTTTGTTCTATCAATCCATACTGCTGAATGAGTGGGTAATTGGCTTTTGCGCGCTCACGACACATTTCTAGGCTTAGGTTTTCACTCTGAATAATGCCAAATGGCAACAACAGATACAGTGCAATGAATATTTTTTTCATAAATCCGACATTTTGACTTTTATCAATCTTGTTGTGAAAGTCGTTGTTTCATATTTTTCTGTTTACTCTCTCAAGCTTCTGAGTATTATCTGGTAATTCTCTTCTTTACGTTTCTCTATCATGTTTTTTATTTCGTTGTCTGGTAATACTGATAGGCCTTTGATTATTGGTAGTAGGAGGAATAGCCCAGCATTCAGCGAAAATGCGCTGAGCATCACATCTACTGCCGACATTTTTCGAATTCTTCCTTTATCAAACTCGACTTTTAGCTCTGCTTCCAATTGACTGACCACTAAACCAGGCGCCTTGCTGAAAATTTCTTTTACTGTCTGAAGACGTCTGGGGTTGGTGGTCAATTCATTAAGAATCATGAATGGCATTTTTGGGTTGTTTTGGAACATTTCAAAATGGGCATACATCCTTAGCTTCAACCGGTGTTCGAAACTCATCGACTCGTCACCTACAGTGACAAAGTAATTGGCAAATGTTTCTATCTTTTTTCGGAAAATGAGTAAAAAAAGCTTCTCTTTGGATCGATAGTAGTAATGTACCAGTGCCTGATTACAGCCAACTTGCTTGGCTATCTCAGTGGTTGATGTCATGGCAAACCCCTTTTCTAGAAACAACTGCTCCGCCACATCCATTATCTGCAGCTCTGTACTTTGTGAGTTTAATTTATCCATTTAATGATATAGTTTAATAGCTCTATTAATACGATGCAAAATAAATTAATTAATTTGAGTAATGAAAATTTTTTCGAATTTTTTATGAGAATTTTGCACATCAAAGGTTGGTGTTTTGGTTGACATGCTTTTTTGAGTACTATCCTTAGTAGTGGTGGGATAAAATAAGTAAGGCCCGTTTCACAACGAGCCATTACCTGTTCCAAATCTAAAACAAATTATTTAAAAATCAATTTTTCTGTTTTTGCTAATTTTCCGTCTGTCATAACTCTAGCGATATATAAACCCGCAGGTAAAGCGGTGTTGATTGTTTTTGTTTCTTGCTCACCAGCCGAGTAGCTGCCAACTAGCTGTCCTGACATGGAAATTAGTTGGATGTCAAGTTTTTTGTCTGACTGATTGGATACAATCATTGAATTTTCAGTAGCATACACCTTAATGTCTGAATTTATGGAGGATACATTGGTAGCCAAACTTACAGCAACATAGTAGCTAGTCATACTGGTAAATACTACAAATCTGCATTTGTCTACGGCATTACTTTTGGCAATAAATGTGTAGGTTGAACCTGTGGCAGTTACATCGGTGATTGTTTTGTTTTCAATGTCAAACAGATACAAATTGCTGTAACTAAGACTAAGATATTCGTTGGTGAACTTGATGGTATAAACAGAATCTGCGGCTGTTCTCATCCATATTTGCATGCCATTGATGTCATTGGTTGTGTTTACTTGATAGATGTTTCCGTCATTTTCTTTGGAGTAAATTTGAAGATTGCATAGTGGTCCCAAGATTTTGGTTCCATCCCATCCATTGTTATATTCTGATGAGCAAGTAGGGTTGGTCATCAACCACATGCAATCGGAAGTGGTGGCGCCTGTCACCTCTATTCTCGATGAGGTCATCATTCGTGCTGCTTTTGCCATGGGGATGTCTTGACAGATTGCAATGTTGGTGTACATCAGAATCAATATTGATATGCCTATCATCCTTTGAGTAAAGGAAGTGGTATAAGTCGGAGTCGATTGGAATGTGATAGTTGTTTTCATGATCGCAAGAATTAAGATTGAAACAATTGAATCGGAAAGCCAAAATCGAAAATCATCTACCACAAGCACTACCTGTATAGTCCTATTGTACTACTGAGACAAATATATACCTAATTGTGTCAAATACAATACTTTTTATCTATTAAAAAATGTTAAATATTTTTCAGACGAACACTGAAAATGCCTCAATGCTAGTAAAATAAGGGGAAGTGTAATAGCTACATTTATTCTGGAAGGGAAGAAAGTTTGTGTATATGTCAATAAATGTAGTTTGGCTAATAACCGAAATTGAGGTGCGAGTGCTTCCTCTTTTTTAAAATATCGAGAGGGTCTTAATTCTTGATTTTGCATGGAGCTGCATCTGAAAGAATTGTTTGCAACTAGGAGTCTGATTTATGACTAATTTATTTAAATTGAAAGAAATGCAATGGTGCTTTAGAGTGTGTGATTGTATGTTGTTAAACATGTTTTACAGCTTGTTATCGCCTTCAAATAGCTGTTTCTTTACCGAACGCTTATAGATGCAATCTTTATTTAACCTTACATGCTAATACACACTCATAAAGGGTGAGACTTTGTGAAAAGTCTCACCCTTTTTCTCATCGATACAAAGCATTTTTTTTACTTGATCCGATTTTGCTACTCCCAACTCTTGAAAATGAAAAAAGCACCTTAATATACATTAAAGTGCTTTTTGCGGTACGGACGGGACTCGAACCCGCGACCTCCGCCGTGACAGGGCGGCATTCTAACCAACTGAACTACCGAACCAAGTAGTGTGCATCATTTCTAATGCGGTGCAAAGATAAGGCAAATTTTAGTTTCTGCAAATAGTTTTACTGAATTTTTTCTGTAAATTTTTCAGAAAGTGTTTTCAATATGTGTTTAGTGTGCTGAAATTAAACTATTAATGGCTCTGTTGTGCTAGAAAAAATGTTTGTCTGAAATTAAAATGTTATCTTTGCAAGCTCAAAAATAGACCTTGAAATAGCACAAGTTAGATGAATTATTAATGAAAGCAACTGAAAATATAGCCGTTTTATTGATCCATTGTCCCGATAGGGTGGGTATTTTGGCCGTGGTGACAGAGTTTATCAATCAGCATAAAGGCAATAT
>CAIUKZ010000255.1 GCA_903899865.1 uncultured Bacteroidales bacterium
CTAAACAAATAACAGAATTTTCAATTTCATTGCAATGAACATTATTCTTCTGGACAAAATCGTAACATTTCAGCTTGTCTGAGAAATTAATAATCTCGTCAATTTGACAATCACTTGCTAAATCTAATAATTTATGCAATGATGGCTTTAAACAAAATATTGGAAAAATCAATTTTGTTAAAAGAAGCACGAAATCATTAAAGTTATCCAAATCAAACAAAATTTTGAACGAAACCTCAAAATTAATTTCAATTCCGAATAATATTTCATAAGTTTTTTGGAAATTCGGTTTAGCATCATAAAAATAGACTATATTTTGCTTTGTCAGTATTGTTTCTTTTGAACTTGTCTTTTGTGCAATGCAAGAAGCAATTGAGGCTATTGCTATATAAAGCTTACTAAAATCTAGTTTTTCAAACATAAAAGATTTGCTAGGTACAAAAGCTTGTGATTCATTTAGCTCACCAAATATTAGTACCGATGGAAATGCGGCAAACCATGTATTTGTATTTGACAATAATGTTATAATAGCTGAACTAATAGAATACATAATAAGTTAGTGAGTTATTCTTTGAAATCCCTCTGCTGGATCAAGTCACCCAAACCAATCAAATCTCCAATATCACTAGTAACTGTAAGCATATTTACTAGTTCACTAGAAAGTTTAAGGAGTAGCTTGTTTGAAAATTGAATGAAACATCTCCTAAATTGAAGTTGTGAATTTTTTGTTCTTTTTACAACAAAGTCTACAAAATTAATGCCACCTCTTACGGGTTTTTCAATTCCAAGTCGTATTTCTGCAATGATAGCAACACTGTTGTAGCAGACTGATTTAATTTTTGTCAATGTTTTTAACACTTCAACATCTTTCATACCACTCTGACAAATAAAATTTTCTAGATCAGTTATTTGACGAATCAATTGATTGATCTTTGTAGATATCTTGGAACACAATAATTTTAGTTTTGTTTTCTCTTGCTCAGCCATTTTATTTTAAACACAATTCAACTGAATGTACATCTCGAGCAATCGATAGTAACGTCAGCATTGTCCCAGCGTGCATGTAGAAAGTTGATGGTGAGGTTGAGATGGACTGCATTCCACTCGGTATGTTTGAGAGCTCCGGCCGACTCCTTTGGGTAAGCTGTGGTCATAGAGAGTAATACCTTTATATCTATGAATGTAGCTAGGTATGTATATATCTGTGTACCAATATATATGAAGGTAAGCTGGCTGTGTTGTAATAGAGATTTTAGGAGTGTAATAGAGATTTTTTCGCGAGTATATCTATGTACCAATATATACGAAGGTAAGCTGTCTGTGTTGTAATAGAGATTTTAGGAGTGTACCAATAAATATGAAGGTAAGCTGTTTATGTTATAATAGAGATTTTTTAGCCGGGTTGTACCACGATTCACACAATTCGCACTACTGCTGTTTTGTGTTTTTTGGCTTCCAACAGGAATTACTCAGTCCAATCTTATCAGAATTGTACACAAG
>CAIUKZ010000256.1 GCA_903899865.1 uncultured Bacteroidales bacterium
ACACTTCTAGCACATTTTATCCATACTTTGAATTGATTATCTAATGAGTCATTAGGTATCCCGTAATCTTTAAGAATCTCGTCTTGTTTGGATCCTTTCAGAGCCAAAAAAGTCTTCATTTTTGACATTGGTACTCCGAATGTTTTTTGAATCATAAACGAATGAATTTCTGCATCCGTAAATGTCATTTTATATTCTGCACCAACTGCTTTCAAGGTATTTACCATATCGGCTTGTTTGTCCAAACTCATAAATACTTTTCCTTCCGGATCTATCAATACTTGTAGAATATTGGTATCGGGTATTTTGATTTCAGACACTGACGCTGGAGTGGCAACTTGTACAGGCTCTTTCTTTACGAACGTTGAAGTTAACATAAAGAAAGTAAGCAACAGTACAGTAACATCACTCATCGCGGTCATGTCAATAAGAGTACTTTTCCTTGCTACTTTTACTTTTGACATAATAGCACGTTTATTTTAGAGTGATTACTTGTGAGATGCAGCAAATGTTTGTACGATAGAGAAACCTACCTCATCAATACAGTAAGTGATTTTATCAATTTTTGATGTAAAGAAGCTATAAGAAACTACCGCCAAAGCACCAGTCAAGATACCGAATGCAGTGTTGATAAGTGCTTCAGAGATACCAGCAGAAAGTGCTACAGAGTCAGTACCACCAGCACCTGCTAGAGAAGCAAACGACTTGATCATACCGATTACAGTACCTAGAAGTCCCATCAGCGTACCTAATGTTACGATAGTAGCGATGATAGCAAGGTTTTGGCTCAACATTGGAAGTTCAAGCGCAGTAGCCTCTTCCACTTCTTTTTGGATAGCCAACACTTTTTGTTCTTTTGATAAAGTTGCATCTTCTTCTACTTCTTGGTATTTGATAAGCGTTGAAGCTACTACATTACCTACAGAACCTTGTTGTACATCACAAAGTGCAGCAGCACCCTTGATATCACCTTTAGACAAAGAAGCTTTCACTTCGGCTACGAATTTCACTAATTTACCTTTACCTTCAGCATTTCTGATTGCAAAAAAACGCTCAACGCTCAATGACATTACTGTCAACAATAGTGTTTGAATAATTGGCACAATAATACCACCTTTGTAAATAAGACCTAAAAAGTTACCAGGAAGTGGATGTCCTTCTGGATTGTTTTCCATAAAGTTAGCTGGGTTACCCAACACGAATTTATAAATAATGATTGCAAGTCCTAAACATGCTAAAATTACAAGTCCCGAAGATTTAATACCTGTAAAACCTCTCTTTTTTGTTTGTTTGTTTTCCATGACGTTTGTTTTATAAATTTTTGATTGTTAATTTTATAATTTATTATTGATAAGCTGTATAATAATGATTTGATGCACAAACGAAAAATTTGATTTGTATTTCTAACTTTAAACCACTTCCTAGCCATCATTTTACTTCCGCAAAAGCATCACCAATGTGTGTGGGTTTAGAGTAAAACGTAATCTTTTTAAAAAATTATATATCTACCTAACGATTTTATTTCTTGTACTACGATTAGCTTTTAAAACGAGTACAAAAATAAAGAAAAAATTGACATGAAAACATTTTTTCATGTTATTTATTTATGAAATAATCAACGAATAGTCTTGAAATTCAACACCATCCGAAAATAGCTTTGAAAATGAATAGGGAAAGCTAAGTTTAAGCACGTTTTTGGGCTTGCACACAAATGAGCCAACTAATTGAATAAGCGCAACAGAGAACTCACCAAAACTCTTTCTACATCCTGAATATCAATGGGATTACCCAACTCTTGCTGTATGGAACTGACCCCTTTATCTACAAAGCCACAAGGATTAATGTATTGGAAGTACTCCATCTGAGTGTTCACGTTCAACGCAAAACCATGCATGGTTATGAATTTTGAACTTCTGACACCAATAGCACAAATTTTCCTACACTGAGGTTTCCCTACGTCTAGCCAAACTCCCGTAGCACCTTCAAGTCGTTGAGAAGGGATATTATAATATTCTAAAGTCTGAATGATGGCCTGCTCTAGCAACCAAATGTACTGTTTCAAACCGATATTGAAATTGGATAAATCAAATATCGGATATCCTACTATTTGTCCTGGTCCATGATAGGTAATATCACCACCTCGGTTGGTCTTAACAAAACTTGCATTTTTTGCTTGGAGCTGAATATAGTTGAGCAGCAAATTATCATCATCTCCACTCTTTCCAATGGTGTAAACATGCGGATGTTGACAAAGAATAAGATGATTAGTAGTAGCTAACTCGTTGGATTTTAGAGCTATTTGTTGATTGAAAATTTCCTCTTGTTTAGTCCACGCTTGATTATATTCTATCAATCCCCAGTTTTGACATTGGATATCTTTACTCATTTCCGTTTTCGGTGTTTTCGTGTGGGTTCGGTTTCCTTCTTGTTTAGATTCACCCGTTTAATTTTGCCCATTAAGGATAGAATTTTCGCTTGCCTGCCACGTATGAAGGCGGTTGGGTTATCTACATGAAACTTTCGAGGGTTAGGAATACATGCTGCTATCAGGGCTGCTTCTGACTTGGTTAAGTCCGAAGCATTTTTATTAAAATAAGCTTGAGATGCGGCTTCTATCCCATAAATTCCATCACCCATTTCTATCACATTGAGGTACATCTCCATAATTCGTTTTTTACCCCAAGTGAGCTCTATCAAAACCGTAAAATATGCCTCTAAACCTTTTCTAATATACGATCGGTGAGGGAATAGGAACACATTTTTGGCTGTTTGCTGTGAGATAGTGCTTCCACCTCGAATTCGTTTTCCCTTTTGATTGTGCTTGAAGGCACGATTCATGTCCTTGAAAGAAAACCCATTGTGCATCATAAATCGGTTGTCTTCCGAAGCTACAACCGCCTGAACAATGTTCGGAGAAATTTCATCAATGGACACCCACACCTTTTCATTTCGAGGTGTTTCCCCATCTATAATCGACTCTACAGTGCGAATACACATTAACGGTGTCATATAGACTGGCAAAACCCAATCTATCAACACCCACAATACACTTACTCCAAAGAATATTAATATCCCATTTCTCACATATCTAAAACAGATTTTCCAGAAGTTGGATTTCGTGCTTTTAGGAGTTTTGGCTTTGGGCTTGGCTTTCGTTTTTGAGGCAGTCATATTACATTTTATCAATAATCACACTAATCGAAATCTCACTCTCCATCTACCGTCTTGAAAATCATGACTGATTATCTCAAACTGGCCTATTTCTGAAGTATTAGTAACGTGCTGACCTATGCATGCACAAGCATCATAGTCGCCAATTTTCACTATTCGTAGTAATTCAGAAGCGTCATCTGGCAGTTTGGTCAAATCTACTATTTTGCCAGCCTCCCCCCTGTTCATTATTACATCCGTGACAGGCAAATTACGGCTGATGATTGTATTTACTTGAGCTATTATTTGCTCCAGCTGCTCAGCACTTGGAGCTTCATTTAACAAATAATCGCATTTCGACTTCTTTTTTTCAATATGAGCATTCATGGATCTGCCACATCCAAACATCCTAACCATTGTCTGGTTTAGAATATGCTCACAGGTGTGCATCGGCTCATGGTAGCTTTTCTTAGGTTCGTTAAGCATGACTATTCATATTTTCGACAAAGATAATAATTCTAATCCACAATCTAAAAAATGAAAAGCGGCACAAGTGATTCACTTATGCCGCTTTCAAAGTATTTTAATTTTCAAAGGAATTACATCTCCCACTGTTCGCAAGTAGCCACTAAATCATCAAAACATTTGATTTTTGCTTTTGCCTTTTCATCAAATATTTGAGCCTCCACAGCAGCATCATAAGTCTCATCTTCCACCTCACGTATCACACCCATGGCTATTGGCATTTCAGGTCCTTCCATCAAGGCGAGTTTCAACTGAATAGTGCTATCGTGTGCATGTGCATCGTGAATCAAAATATCAGATTCAGTCACTCCATTTTCCCCTATAGTTACCACTTTGAGTGTCATGCCTTCCAGTACAAGTCCTTTATTGCGTTCTTTACCAAAAATCATTGGTTTTCCATGTTCCAAAACGATGGTACGATCGGGTCTATTTTCCTTCTCTGCCAACCATCCATGTGCGCCATTATTGAAAATAATACAGTTTACCAATGATTCAATCACCGATGTACCTTTGTGCTTAGCTGCTGCACTCATCACCGACTGAGCTACCTTCAAATCCACGTCTAGAAAACGTGCAAAGAAAGTACCACGTGCTCCAAAAGTTAGTTCAGCAGGACGAAATGGACGTTCCACTGTGCCAAAAGGTGAAGATTTGGTAACAAATCCCTTTTTGGTGGTGGGTGAATACTGACCTTTGGTCAATCCATATATTTGATTATTGAAAAGTAGTACGTTGATATCCACATTTCTTCTTACGCTATGTATAAAATGATTTCCACCAATAGCAAGACAGTCACCGTCACCAGTAATCTGCCATACCGCAAGAGAAGGATTGGCTACTTTTACACCTGTGGCTACTGCTGCTCCACGGCCATGAATAGTATGAAATCCATAACTGCTAATATAATAAGGCAAGCGCGATGAACATCCAATGCCAGAAATTATGGCTGTTTGATGTGGGGGTATGGCCAAATCGGCTAACACTTTTTGAAGTGAATTGAGCACTGCATGATCACCACATCCAGGACACCAGCGAACGTACTGGTCACTTTTAAAATCTTTTGCTGTATATTGTATATTTGTAGTTTCCATATCTAAATATCCGATTTTTTCAAATTTATAAGGTTAACTTCAACAAAGAGCCAAAATACTCTTCCAGTTCAGTCACGGTAAATGGTTGACCTTGTACCTTGTTGTATTGCAAAAATTCTACGCCAGGTACTTTTGTGCGTAGGAAAGAGGCAAACTGACCGCTGTTAAGTTCACATACCACCACCTTCTTGTACTTGGCAATAAGTTCCTCTGTGTTTTTTGGAAGTGGATTGATATAATTAAAATGAGCCAGAGCAATTTTATCTCCCTTAGCATTCATGTTGGTAACAGCACTCATCAAATGACCATGCGTACCACCCCATCCAATTACGAGCAAATCGGCTGATGAATCGCCTTCCACTTCTACATTGGGTAATATATTGGCTACATTATTGACCTTTTCCTCACGAGTTGCTACCATCTTTGCATGGTTGAGTGCATCAGATGAAATTGCGCCTGTATTGTAGTCTTTTTCCAATCCCCCATTACGATGCCCCAATCCTTCGACTCCAGGCACACTCCAATAACGAACTTTCGTATTTTCATCCCTTGAAGTCACATGTGATTTTTCGGCGTCTTTTTTGGTGTAGTTGGGGTTAATTAAAGGTAACTGTGCAAGTTTTGGAAGTTTCCATAATGAAGTGCCATTTCCGATGAAAGCATCAGTAAGCAATATCACCGGAGTCATAAACTCCAAAGCAATTTTACTTGCCATGTACGCAAAATGGAAACAATCAGCAGGCGAACTAGCAGCCATCACCACTACGGGGCTTTCGCCATTACGACCATAAAGTGCTTGTAACAAATCGGTTTGCTCAGTTTTGGTAGGCAGTCCAGTAGATGGACCACCTCGCATCACATCAATGACTACGATGGGCAACTCTGCCATAACAGCCAAACCTATAGCCTCAGACTTAAGAGCTAAACCTGGGCCAGAAGTATTAGTCGCAGCAAGACAACCAGCAAATGAAGCTCCCAATGAAGTGGTAATCCCCGCAATCTCATCCTCAGCCTGAATCACTTTAACTCCTAAATTCTTATATAAAGACAATTCCTGCATGATGTCAGTGGCAGGAGTAATAGGATAGCTACCAATAAATAACTGCAAACCAGCCTTCTCTGCAGCAGCTATAAGTCCCCAAGCAGTAGCTTTGTTTCCACTAATACTTGTGTAGGTTCCTTTTTCGATGTTGGTTGACTTATCAACTTGAAAAGTAGATAATGTTAGTTGTAAATTGCTTCCATAGTTATAGCCATCAGTCAACACTTTTATATTTGCAGTGAGCAAATCTTGCTTCTTTTTAAATTTGGCTTCAAGAAACCCAACCGCTTTATCAATCGGTCTATTAAACAACCAGCAAACAAGACCTAAAGCAAACATATTTTTACTTCTAAGAACTGTCTTATTATCAAAACCAAGACCATCAAGACTTTGCTGGGTTAAAGAAGAAAGAGGCACAGGGATAAGTTGCACGGTTTCAGAAATCGCCAATTCTTCAAATGGATTTTCTGTCTTAAATCCAGCTTTATCAAAATCAGACTTCTCAAAACTATCTGTGTCAAAAATCAACACTCCTCCTCTTTTAACTGACTTTGCATTCACTTTTAGTGCAGCCGGGTTCATTACCACCATCACATCAGCATCGTCACCTGGAGTAAATATCTTGCTGGCACCTAAATGTACTTGAAAACCTGAAACTCCACCCACGGTACCTTGAGGAGCTCTAATTTCAGAAGGAAAATCTGGAAATGTAGAAATTTCATTTCCTAAAATTGCGGAAAGATTTGAGAAAAGGGTTCCAGTCAACTGCATACCATCTCCCGAATCACCCGAGAAACGAACTACAACATGATCCAATTCGTTAACAATAGCTTTATCCATAAATATAATTCACCGATTTAAAAGTAGGTTGTTTTGATTACTGTTGATTGCAAAATTACAGAAAATATTCAATTGAAAAAAGAAATTATACAGAATAATGCATATTTTAAGTATAAAATCGAATTTGAATTTATATTTACGTATATTTATCCGTAGATTAACTCAAATTTAGAACTCTGCATTTTTCGGAGTACGTGGAAATGGGATTACATCTCTGATGTTAGACATACCAGTAACAAAAAGTAGCAGTCGCTCAAATCCTAGTCCAAAACCAGAGTGAGGTGCAGTACCAAATCTTCTTGTGTCTAAATACCACCAAATATCCTTGGTAGGAACCCCCATCTCGTCAGCACGATCTTTTAACTTATCCAAATCCTCTTCTCTTTGAGAACCTCCAATAATTTCGCCAATTTTTGGAAATAACACATCCATAGCCCTAACTGTTCGACCATCATCATTCTGTTTCATATAAAAAGACTTAATTTCCTTCGGATAATCTGTTAAAATTACTGGCTTTTTGAAATGCTGTTCCACTAAATATCGTTCATGTTCCGATTGCAAATCTGTTCCCCAACCTACTGGAAACTCGAATTTATGCCCATTTCCAACAGCTGCCTCAAGAATTTGAACCCCCTCTGTATATGTTAATTTTTGAAATTCATTATTTACAACAAATTTTAATCTTTCTATCAATTCTTTGTCATACATATTGCAAAGAAATTCTATATCGTCCTGACATTTATCCAAAGCCCATTGAATGCAATACTGAATAAAATCCTGTGCAAGTTGCATATTTTCTTCTATTTCATTGAATGCCACTTCAGGCTCTATCATCCAAAACTCAGACAAATGTCGTGGTGTATTTGAATTCTCAGCTCTAAAAGTAGGTCCAAAGGTATAAATAGCACCTAATGACATAGCAGCCAACTCACCTTCTAACTGCCCTGAAACGGTTAGTGATGCTTGATTTCCAAAGAAATCATTCGAGTAATCAATCGATCCACTTTCGTCTTTCTTTAAATCATATAAATTAAGAGTGGTTACTTGAAACATTTGACCAGCACCTTCACAATCAGAAGCTGTGATGATAGGAGTGTGAAAATAAACAAAACCTTTATCATTAAAAAAACTATGAATGGCCATAGCCATCTGATGTCTGATACGAAATATTGCACCAAAAGTATTTGTCCGTGGTCGTAAATGCGCAATTTCTCTTAAGAATTCGAGCGTATGACCTTTCTTTTGAAGTGGATATGTCTCAGGATCTGCGGTACCATAGATTTGAATTTCTTCGGCATGAATTTCAACAGACTGACCCTGTCCCTGAGATTCTACGAGCTTTCCTGTCACACTAATACAAGCACCAGTGGTGATAGGTTTAAGGTACTCATCCCCAAATTTATCGTTATCAACTACCACCTGTATATTATGAATGCACGACCCATCATTCATAGCTATAAAACTTACATTCTTATTACCTCGACGAGTACGAACCCAACCTTTGATATTGATAATTGCACCAAACTCTTTGCTTTTGATAGCATTAGTGATAATCATTCTGCTCATAAAATATTTGAAATTTTAAATTTTGTATTATTTGACTTTAAAATGGATTACAAAAGTACTAATTTTTAGTCAGATTATAAAACTTTGACTGGCATCAAAAAAGGCATCATTTCAAATGAAATGATGCCTTGTAAATTAGTTTATTTTCTATGCTTATTTACCTATTTTTTGGTTTCAGCTTCTTCATAACTTCCAATCATACTCATTGCACAACGGAAACCAATATCATTTGTACATTTATCTTGATCCATGAATCTACGTGTAGATGGATTTAACCAGTACACACGATCTTTCCAAGAGCCACCTTTATACACACGGGTCTTATTGGTAACCTTAGGTCTAAGGATATCGGTAGGGTCAATTTTCACTTTTGATTTATCCACTAAATTACTCAAACCTGTAGTATCACCAAATTGTGCAAAGTCAGTCAAAATCATGGAAGTAGGATCACCGTCTTTAAAGTTTCTAACATCATCTTCAACCTGCATTTGTAAACGTCCAAGTGAATCGATTTGATAGATATTGCGACCCAATGAGTCAAGCCCAATAGAAATTGGAGTTTTATATTCATTACCACGGAAAGAGTTGTACTCAGACACATCATCATACGATGAATTACGATACACATCCAACACCCACTCGTTGACATTACCTGCCATGTTGTACAATCCGAAATCATTAGGATAAAAAGAATTTACAGGGGCTGTAATAGTAGCTTTATCATTCAAGCTTCCTGAAGTACCCATCATATCTCCTCTACCTCTTACGAAGTTGGCTTGCATTCTTCCAAGTTGTTGTTTTGTCGGATTTCTCAATTGAGCACCAGACCATGGGTAAATTTTACCCTCAGGAACAAAACCTTCTCCACCTGGCGATGCCGAAATGGCATAGGCAGCAAATTCCCATTCTGCTTCTGTAGGGAGTCTATAATCAGGAACTAAAATACCATCTGAAAGATCCACTTTACGTTCCAATCCATAAACATCTTTGTATGGTCTTTTACCAACTGCTGGTTGATAACTTGCTTGTTGAAGATATTTTTGAGTATTGAACACAAAAAACTGAGCAATTGAATCAGCGCTTGTTTGCTTTTCTAACTCAAAAAAGTCAGGTGCATCAACAACCCCTTCACGAATCAGAGCCAATTCATTCACACGATCCGTTCTCCAAACACAATAATCCATGGCTTGCTCCCAGCTGATACCAACTACAGGATATTGATCATAAGCAGGGTGATTGAAATAGTTTTGCAAATAAGGCTCGTTGTATGCAAGTTCCTCACGCCACACTTTTGGGTCTGGCTGTACTTTTTCAACAAGTTTAGGTGCAGTTCTAGCAAACACAACCTTCATCCAATTGGTGTATTCTCTCCAGTCAAGGTTACGAATTTCGTATTGATCCATATAAAATGAACTCACAGTAATTCTTCGTGGCTTACTGTTTCTAGGGGCAGTAACCAACTCTCCTTTTTCACCGATCGTAAATGACCCTCCTTCAACAGCAACCATTCCACTAGGGATTTCTCCTCTAAATGCTCCTTTTACTTCGAAGCCTGTTCCATTTTTGTCATTGTATTTCCAACCTGTGAGACTGGAATAACCCTCTGGCGCTGATTTGCTTGAGCAACCAACTAAAGCAATGACCAGAAAAAATGAAGCAAATTTTGCTATTGTTTTTACCTTCATAGTACGTATGATAAAATTAAAGAATGAAGAATATTATTATAAACTCGCTACAAAAATAGTGTTTTTTTTCTGAAAACAGCAAAAGTGAAATATTTTTTTCGCCATTTGTACAAAAAACTTAGATGTCAAGTTATCTACAAAAAAAAGAAAATATCCAATGTTTTTTTGTCTCAAAATTGAAAGATTATACAGACTTAAAAGTTAACAGCCACATAATAAGACATGTAACTTAAAGTTTAGATTTCAGAGTGACAATTTTTATCTATTTAGTAACCACAAACAAGGGTTATCAGTATATTTTCTTATTTTTGCATAACGGATTTAAAACAAATATAGTATATTATTTCATAAAATGGAAGAAAGTTCACAAATAATTAAGTTAAACAATGAAATCATTGAGCTTTCGTCACCTATAATAATGGCTATAATGAATATCACACCAGATTCTTTTTATTCAGGTAATCGGTACATGAATAAAGAAGATGTATTAAAATGGGGTGAAAAAGCAATCGAACAGGGTGCGAAAATCATTGATATAGGTGCACAATCAACTCGTCCATTTGCAGAACTGATCTCGGAAGAGGAAGAAAAGAAACGCCTTTCATTGGCACTAGAAATAATATGTAAGCACTTCCCTAAAACGAGCATTTCTATTGACACATTTCGTGCTTCCATTGCTAAATTTGCAGTAGAAGAATTTGGCGTGGGTATGATCAATGATGTGAGCGGAGGCGAACTGGACAAAAACATGTTTGCCACAATTAGTGAATATAAACTGGCTTATGTACTTACACATTCGAGAGGTAATGCTCAGACTATGAAACAAATGACTAATTACGCCGATTTATTGAGCGATGTTTTTCATGATTTACAAGACAAGTCGTCAACTTTGATTTCAATGGGGATACATGACATCATCATAGATCCTGGATTTGGATTTGCAAAAACGAAGGAACAAAACTTCAAACTACTTAAAAATTTATCACTTTTCAGAGAATTAAAGTTACCTTTACTGTGTGGTATATCAAGAAAATCTATGATATACAACACATTAGACATCACCGCAGAAGAATCGTTGAATGGCACTACTGCTGCGCATGTTTTAGCATTGATGGGCGGTGCTCAACTACTTCGGGTTCATGATGTTAAAGAGGCTAAAGAAGCAATTAGGATATTCAATGCCTATAAAGAATCATAATCAGCAAATAAAAGAAGTTAATACATGGCATTTCAAATTGGTATAAGAGATATAATAGATATTTTTCTGGTTGCAATTTTGCTTTTCCAAATGTTCAGACTATTGAGAAGATCAGGGGCAGCCAATGTGTTTGTGGGCATATTAGCATTTATAATATGCTGGTTTTTGGTGTCTTATGTATTTAAAATGGAGTTATTAGGGGCAATACTTGGAAGAGTAGTAAGCGTGGGAGCCTTTGCTTTAATAGTTCTATTTAAGGACGAAATTCGTGGCTTTCTACAGCGGATAGGCACTACACGAAAATGGAGTATTTTCAACCCCATTAAATCAATTTTCAGAAATGCTGGCGAAGATCAAAAACGTAGTAATTATGATTTAATTCAAATCGTATTGGCATGTCGCAACCTCTCGAAATCTTCTACGGGAGCACTTATAGTGATTACACGTACAAATGATTTACAATTTTATCAATATTCAGGCGAACAAATAAATGCCAATATTAACTCAAGACTGATAGAAAATATTTTCTTCAAAAACAGTCCATTACACGATGGAGCAATGATTATCGGTCAACACAAAATTAAGTCTGCAGCGTGCATTTTGCCTGTATCCAAGGATCAATCCATACCAAAGCGAATGGGGCTTAGACACCGTGCTGCATTGGGCATTACTGAGCAATCGGATGCTGTAGCTATCATCGTTTCGGAAGAGACTGGTCAAATTTCATTTGCTGAAAATGGAAAGATATCCATCAACATCCGCCCCCAAGAATTGGAGCATCTTCTTTCGCAAGTGATTGATTAAAAAAAGATAGTAAGAACTTCAAACGAAGTTATTCCACAAAGACCACCAAGAATGCACAGAGTGGCACTAAGCAATTATTTCTTTCTCCGTGTAACTCTGTGTTAACTCTGAGTAACTCTGTGACATAGCTATTCCACAAAGAACTCTTGTGATATAATTATTCCACAAAGACCACCAAGAATGCACAGAGTGACACTAGGAGTGAAAGAGCCACTAAAAAAAAGAAACGGTGCTATTTCCAGTTTGAAACAGCACCGTTTCCT
>CAIUKZ010000257.1 GCA_903899865.1 uncultured Bacteroidales bacterium
CAATTAATAGTTTATAAATTTTTACGTTTTTTTGTTTGATAATCGATGGGCCGCCTTGTTTGTGAAAACAGGGCGGTTCTGTTTTTGGTCACCACAAAAGGCACAAAAGGAAACTTACTTTTTTTTCGTTCCAAAATAAATCATCACAAAAGGTACCAAAAAAACTTTATTTTTCATCTTTCAAAAATGATATCTAATCGCGATGTGTTGTCTACGTGCTTATCATCTAGCGTTTATTTGTGTTGTTTGCGAATTTTGCGTTCAAAAATTAATTTGTGTATTTTTCCTATAATTTATATTATGTAAAATAGAATAATTGCCTTTATTAGCAATCCTTATATTCTACCTTTATACTTTGAGAATTGCATATTTAGAGTAACTTTGCAGTCCAAACAAAAAAATGAAATTATAATGAGCCAAGAACCAAAATGCCCCAAGTGTGGAATGGAAAATACATACTATGATTCTTCCATCGAATTGTGGGTTTGTCCAGAATGTAGTCATGAGTTTAGTAACAATGTGACCGACGAGCAAATTCAAGATTTAACTCCTAGAGATAGTAATGGTGCTGAACTGATGGATGGTGATAGCGTGACGCTAATCAAAGATTTGAAAGTGCGTGGTTCATCACAAGTGCTGAAACGTGGCACCAAAGTAAAGTCTATCCGATTGACCGATGATCCTGAAGAAGTGGATTGCAAAATTGAAGGAACAGCTATGGTGCTCAAAACATGCTACCTGAAAAAGGGATAAATCTCAAACAATTTCAGTCTTATACGATAAAAGCCAATTAATCAATTGATTAGTTGGCTTTTATCGTGTTGTACTGCTTATTTTTAATAGCACTCCCCTATTCTCACTTGCAAAAAACTCAAATCCAATGGCTTCTACGAAAGCGAATTACAACTAACAGTGAAAGCGTCAATGAAATTGAAATAATGAGCGGAAATGCCCATTCCGAATTTCCAAATGGTACTGGCACATTCATCCCAAATAAACTTGCAATCAAAGTAGGAATCATCAAAATGATGGATATGAGAGTCAGTTGTTTCATAACAATATTCAGATTGTTTGAAATAACTGAAGCAAAAGCATCCATCATGCCACTCTGAATATCCGAATAGATTTGAGCCATCTCAAGTGCTTGCTTATTTTCAATTATGGCATCTTCCAATAAATCTTCATTTATCTCTGATGTGATTTTTCTAGAATTGCGGAGCCTTGCCAATACTATTTCATTTGCTTTGATGGATGTGATGAAATACACCAAGCATTTCTCCATTTTCAACAATTTGTTTAGTTCCTTATTCTTGATAGATTTTTCAAGATCTTGCTCTATCAAATCAGTCATTTGGTTTATTTGCTTCAAATACTTTGAATAAATATTTCCTGACCTCAAGAATAGTCTTAGCACGAAATTAATACTGTCAGAAATATGAGTGTATTGTTCTCTCAGTATATTTGGCTGACCTATGGGTAACACTTCGTTTTCTTGTAAGCAAACGGTAATGGTGAGATTTTCTTTTATGATAATACCTAATGGCATTGTGTTATAAGGAACACCGTTGTTTTTAACCTCAAATGGAATCCTTAAAATTATATACGTCCAATCATCCTCAAACTCAATACGAGGTCTTTCATCTTGGTCTAACGCATCGGTAATTAATTCAAGTGGAATGTTATTGTCTTTTGCAAGCTTTTCGATCTCAACTTGGGATGGATTGATAACATTTACCCAACAGCTTTCTTGTGGTTCTTTGATTTCAATATATCCACCAAATGTCTTGAAGATTTTAATCATTTTTCCGTCTCCTTACAATTTTATTCTGCAAGGAAACACAATGGCTCCTTACTGAAGTGTTAATAATTTTAATTTACTATGATACGAGTCGTCGTCCATTGTCAATAGATTTTAAATTTTCGGTTACAAAAGTAGTCATTTATTTTTAGAAATCGGTCATTCCTATCCTCTTTTCAGCTTTGTAATAGTCTATAAATTAGTCAACCGCTGTTCGTCCCTCTGAATATACAATTCTTCCAATTGTGCAGGATCAATCACTGATGGTGCATCCATCATCACATCACGTCCTGAGTTGTTTTTTGGGAAAGCTATGCAGTCGCGGATACTGTCCAATCCTGCAAAAAGCGAAACAAATCGGTCTAGACCAAATGCCAATCCCCCATGTGGTGGCGCACCATATTTGAAGGCGCTCATCAAGAAACCAAATTGAGCTTCGGCCTTTTCGGGTGTGAACCCAAGTAACTCAAACATCAAGTTTTGTAGCTCACTATCGTGTATTCTGATGGAACCTCCACCAAGTTCTACGCCGTTGACCACCATGTCGTAAGCATTGGAACGAACTGCTCCTCTATCGGTTTTCAGCAGATGAACATCCTCTGGTAGTGGCGATGTAAAAGGATGATGCATAGCATAATAACGATCAGTCTCTTCGTCGTATTCAAACAGTGGAAAGTCTATCACCCACAGCGGCGCAAACACATTCTTATCACGCAAGCCCAATCGCTCACCCATCTCAAGGCGTAGTTCACACAATGCTTTTTGCGTTTTGCGCACCTCCCCTGCCATGATTAAAATCAAATCACCAGCTTCTGCATTGCATTTAGTAGCAATTGCCTTTAAATCATCCGAATTGTAGAATTTATCAACCGACGATTTATAACTTCCATCGGCCTCACAGCGGATATAAACTAGCCCCTTCGCTCCTATTTGTGGTCGTTTTACAAATTCAGTCAGTTCATCCACTTGCTTGCGTGTGTATCCTGCACAGCCTTTGGCACATATTCCACCCACGTAAGGCACACTGTCAAATACCACAAAATCACGCCCAGATACCTCTTCCTTAAGCTCCACAAACTTCATTTCAAAGCGAATATCAGGCTTGTCAGATCCATAATACTTCATAGCATCCGCCCACGTCATGCGTGGAAATGTATCATTGAAATCAATGTCCTTTACGTATTTGAAAAGATGCTTTACCATTCCTTCAAAAATTTGCAATACGTCCTCTTGATCCACAAATGACATTTCGCAGTCTATCTGCGTAAATTCGGGCTGACGATCGGCACGTAAATCCTCATCTCTAAAGCACTTAACTATCTGAAAATAACGGTCAAAACCCGAAACCATCAACAATTGCTTGAACAACTGAGGTGACTGTGGCAATGCGTAAAACTGACCAGGATTCATGCGTGATGGTACTACAAAGTCACGAGCTCCTTCGGGCGTAGATCCAATCAATACTGGAGTTTCTACCTCCATAAAGTTCATCTGATCAAGGTACCTGCGCGTCTCAAATGCCATGCGATGACGCAATTCCATATTGGCACGTACCGCATTTCTACGAAGATCTAAATACCTGTATTTCATACGAATATCATCACCACCATCAGTATTGTCTTCTATGGTAAACGGCGGAGTGATGGATTCGTTGAGGATATTCAACTCATTGACCAATATCTCAATTTCACCTGTTTCTATATTTGCATTTTTATTACTTCGTTCGGCCACATGACCTGTCACTTGTATCACGTATTCACGACCAAGTCTATTGGCTTTTTCAAACAACTCACTATTCACTTCTTGATTGAAAACCAATTGCGTAATGCCATATCTGTCGCGAATGTCCACAAAAGTCATTCCGCCCATTTTACGTGTACGTTGTACCCAGCCCGCTAAAGTCGGCTGTTGTCCCACATTGGCAAGTCGTAACTCACCACAAGTCATTGTTCTAAACATAAAAAATCTGTTTTGCTAATATTGCTAATACATCACAAAAGTACGAAAAAATTAAATAGCTTTAAAGTGGTCATTAAAAAAGCTCGAAACATTAGTTACGAGCTTTTTTAGATTTTAAAAGAACTAGTTGATTATCCTACTAACACTTCAGTAGCTACTTTCTTAATCAGACCTTTCAATACATCACCAGGTCCTAACTCAGTAAAGTCAGTAGCACCATCAGTAACCATGTTTTTTACAGTCTGAGTCCAGCGCACAGGTGCAGTCAACTGATCGATGATGTTTTTCTTGATTGCGTCAGGCTCTGTTTGTGGATAAGCATTTACGTTTTGGTAAACGGCACAAATTGGTTTGCTGAAAGTAGTAGCATTGATAGCTGCTTGAAGTCTTTCGCTAGCAGGTTGCATCAATGGTGAGTGAAATGCACCACCCACAGTCAATTTCAATGCACGTTTAGCACCTTTTTCTTTCAATAATTCACAGGCTTTATCGATGCCCTCAATAGAACCCGAGATTACGATTTGTCCAGGACAGTTGTAATTAGCAGGCACTACCACTGCATCTTTGATAGAGTCACATACCTCTTCCACCACTTCATCAGCAAGTCCCAGTACGGCAGCCATAGTCGATTCTTCCAATTCGCAAGCCATCTGCATAGCCAAGGCACGCTCCGACACCAGTTTCAATCCGTCTTCAAACGTCAAAGCTTTTGCAGCCACCAAAGCCGAAAATTCGCCCAGTGAGTGTCCAGCTACCATATCAGGTTTGAATTCATCACCAAGTACCAAAGCAGAAATTACAGAATGTAAAAATACTGCTGGTTGGGTTACTTTGGTTTGACGAAGATCTTCTACTGTTCCTTCGAACATCAAGTCAGTGATGCGGAAACCAAGAATTTCATTTGCCTTTTCGAAATATTCTTTTGCTAATGGCGATTGATCATACAGATCCTTTCCCATTCCTACAAATTGGGCACCTTGACCCGGAAATACATAAGCCTTCATGTGATTAAAATTTAGCCCCCTTATTCCCCAAAAAGGTTGAATCAAGAGGGGTTTGTTATGTTTATATTAGTGTTTTAGAGTTCAAATAGCTTGTCCTAATTTAGAGAGAAACACGTAGTAAACTTTCCTCAAAAAGAAGTGCAAAGATAATAAAAAACCCCAAATCAGCTACTGACTGACATGGGGTTAGTGTAAAAAGATTGCAACATGTTGGAAATATGCAATCAATGAGAATAATATAGTGGGAACTACAATTTATAAATGGCTCCAAAAGTAAAACCGCTGAGGCCAACATTAAGACCGAAATTCGATGAATTGCTAGTAGATGTGGTAGTGGTAGTCCCAATAGTATTGGTAGTAGTTACTGTTGATGATTGGAATCCAACATTACCTAATTTGGCTATCAACGAAAACTTATCGCTCAAATCATAGGCAATGCCTGGAGCAATTCCTACACTGATGATCGATGTTGATGGATTTTTAGTGGTATTAGCACCTAAAGTGGTTTCACTCATCATGCTACCATATCCTACACTACCTTCAGCAAAAGCAGAAAAACTGCCTGATTTGTAGAAAAAATAACGTGCATAAGGATTGATCATAAATGTAGTATTAAGAGAAACCGATGAGGTGGTGGAAGTAATTGGTGTAGTGATGCTATTAGAATTAAATGACACGCCCACCCCTACTGCTAAGTTATCACTTAAAAAATAACCTACTTCTGGAGAAAGTGTTAGCGATGATGAGCTACCTCCTTTAGTGGTAGTAGTACCAACAGTGCTAGAGGTTGATAGGGTATTAAAACCCAGATTACCTCCCACATAAAGCTGCGCATGAGTTACAGAAGTAAAAGCAAAAATAAATAGGGTTACAAGAGAAAGTTTTAAAGTTCGTTTCATATAAAAATGTGTTTGATTAGTAATATTTTCGGCAAAGGTAAGAACAATTTTAGATACGCAGTGATTTCTAAAATTTTGTAATGAAATTTTAATCCCGTTTCATGGTACCACATTTGTTTTTGACACTGAACTAAAAAAACAAAAAACCCATATCAGACTTTTACTGATATGGGTAAATAAAAATGAATTGCAATGAGTTGACTTTCAGCAATCAAAGAGCTGAAAATACAATACTATTCTTTAAAAACTATCTGAATA
>CAIUKZ010000258.1 GCA_903899865.1 uncultured Bacteroidales bacterium
AAAAAACTCTTACGAAAATTGGGGGTCAAAGCTCCGTAATGGACACCTGCCCGCCGCTCACTGTATCACTCTCTGTTGGTACAGCAATAAGAGTCAGGATTATCGGGCCGCCCATAGTGCCCGCAGCCGCCCATGCCCACTGATTGTATGGTCTGTCATGCGTGGGCGGCTGAGGGCAGTATGGGTGCATCTTATCAGTATGCCACGTTGCCCTGTTCAAATAATTTTTTGGACACCTTAACTCTCACTTTTTTTGTTGCAGCGGTGACAATAAAATAATGAGCTGTAGCTCATCGGGTAATAGCTATATTGATTCTTTTTCTAGTATTCATTCAGATGGCTCTATGATCATTGACGAAAGTAGTTTTACGTTTAGTTTGCGTTCCAGTTTTACTTCCTCATCTCTTGTTGATTCTTTGACAGACTCCTCTGATTCCGATGATGATTCATCCATGTACACCGTCAATTCTGATAACTCTCTTCTTCAATTATGTCTTATTACAATGAGGTTGTCTGAACGAGCAGTAAAATGTCATCGTTCCCGGATTGATTGGGAAAATCATGCCTTGATTCTTCGTCATGAGAAGCAGTTTGACTGTAAGTACCGGATGTCCTACGAGTCCTTTAATAAATTAGTTTCAATACTGCATCCCGCCCTAGAACAGAATAACAGTAAAAGTATGAATAGCTGTGCCGAGCCAGCCATATCTGCTCCACATATTCTTGGACTAACAATTCGTTGGTTGAGTGGCTCCAGCTTTCATGACATCCGTGATGCAGGTAATTTTTCTCGACCAACTTTTTTTCGCTTGCTTTGGAAAGGAATTTCAGCAGTTACCAATAGTAAAAGACTTGAGATGAACCTTCCAAGAACTTTTGAGGCATTGGATGAGTTACGAAGAGGGTTTGAGTTGAAGTCATCTGAAGAAGTGATGTCCGGATGTATTGGAGCATTAGATGGCATGTTATTGTTGATACGAACACCAACAAGGAAAGAGGCAATGAATGTCCGACAATTTTTCAGCGGTCATTATCAACGAATGGGGCTCAACGTTCAGGCACTTGTGGACAGTAAGCTGCGATTTTTATATGCGGGAATCTTAAAAGGTGGGAGAAGTAGTGATTACAAGTCATATATGCAGTCGAGGTTGATGTCATGGATTGAATCTCTACCACCATGGTACTTTGTGGCTGGCGATAATGCTTATGTGTGTACTGAACATTTACTAACCCCCTTTATGGGCTCTAATCGTTTGAATCCGGACAATGATTCTTACAATTTTTTTTTATCTCAACTGAGAATATGCGTTGAAATGGCATTTGGGAGATTGGTTAGTAAGTGGCGGATTCTTCGTGCTCCACTAGAGGTTCCATTATCCAAATGTGCATCAGTTTTTCAAGCATGCTGTCAACTTCACAACTTCTGTATTGATGAAATGGTCAATGATAGTGGTGAGGCTACAAGAATTGAAACGGTGTATAGTAATGATGACACCATTTTTGGTTACATTCCAAGTGACGTTTCTAATGCTCCAGCCAGTGGATCTATCTTGCGCCAAAAATTGGTTCAAAAAATAGCATCAAAGTCTTTGTCTCGCCCGGAATTAAACATAAAGCGAAGAACATTTGAAGATCAACGGCGAGCAATATACTATGCTCCGACATAGCATAGTACTACATGGGTTTTTTTGCTGGTTGCCGGCGCTGTAACAGCTGCATAGGAATAACAACCGATTTTTCCCAAACTATAAGTTTTACTTTAAATTGCTGTTATTAAAGTACTGCATATTTTGAATACTATGTTCCTGTCTAATTGTAAAAGTCTAAACGGCCTGTTACTATTCTAATTTACGAACATATTAATTAATATGGTTATAACTAATTAAAATGACGATGACACAGAAGCTATCATTCACGATTCTCTTACACAACGATCACAGTTCATTGCACCAGTATCCTGATTTTTTGTCGTGCAGTGCTCATGGCACTTTCCACCACATAATGAACAAGTGACAGTGAAGTTTTTTGGAAGGTCTTCTTTCCAACAATAGTCTCCAGCACAGCAAAATGTTTTCTGCTCTGACAGACACGTGTCATAATCTTCGTTGTCAGAGTCAGAGCAGTTTGACAATTCTTTCTCACTGGAAGACATAAGAATTGTTCGCTTTGTCTGCACGACATTGCTAGAGCTAGAACTGTTGCGACGGGGCATTTTATTACTTTTCTTAGGGGTGTTGGCCACAACATTTTCCTGTGACAAAGGGCACCAAATTGTACCAGCTTTTATAGCTTCTTCCATATTTCCAACAGCAACTCCAATGGTAGACTTCATACGCTCAAGCAGCTGGTGTTGCTCGACATCATTGGCAGATGATTCCTTATATTTATTTAATGACATCAGCTGCTTCATGCCCATGCAATATGATTTCAGTTGAACTCTCACAGCTTTCTGTGTTGCAAGGATATTTTGCTCCGTGCTGCTCCTGCTCTTCTCCTTCAAATGCTGCTCTAAAACTTCAGCGGGAGACTTCCGTTTGCTTCGTCGACTGGAGGGGTTTGATGAAATGGTGCTATTGTTGTGTACATCTGGTTTGACTCCTGATTCAAACTGCACTTCCTCGGGTAGATCTTCAATCACAACTTCCAATGTATTGGCATCGCGTTGCTGGAGGCAGACATGAAGATAATAAGTATCAAGTCTTCCATGACAGAAGTCATGGAAGTTACTTTCGTGATTGCCAGAAGTTTTGTAGCGCTCGAACTTCTTCCTGTAGTCCTTCTGAATCAAAAGGTAAATTTTTCTAAGTGACTCCCAACTTTTGTTGCTGCCGACATTGACTGAAGGGTTAACATTTTTCTCAGAAAACAATTTCTTATCATAAGCAGATGTCACCAGCAAGGAGCCATATTATTATTTTCATAATCATTAAACTGCACCGCAACAAATTCCCAAAATTCTTTATCTTGACCTGCTCCACCCTTATCCAGTTCTGCCATTGTTTTCTTGGAACCTAGCATCTGGAAACGGGACAAACAAGCATCACTGAATAAAACATTTAGCAGCCGACATCGGATACTGGTTGAGTCGTTGTTTCCACTGCTGTTCGGCTCAATACCGTCATAAGCCTGTAAATCCTTATGTGCCTTCAAAATTGTTTCTAGACAAACAGCCTTTGTATATTTTCGGCTAACATATCCCAGTTTGCCACATATTTTTCGGAGCATATCCACAGAAAAAAGAGAAGCATCAAAGCCAATCATTTGCTTCAATACATTATCCTCCACAATGTAATTGTCCAAGTTTTGCCACGTCGTACCATCAATCAAACGAAGCAAATGAGCATCTCTCCTAGCTTTCTGCTCTGCTGCAGCTTGCTTCTTTGATACTGCAGGGTGTGATTCGGTATTATCATTAACAGCACTTGGGGTAGTAATAGAATTGGGCAAAATACCTGCCTCCATTGCAAAAGACACAGTACGAAAAAAAGTTTTTCTAACCCTATCAAGTGGTTTGGGCAGGTGGGCATATGTGGGCAAGAAAAAAAAAAGGGTGCCCAAAGGGCGTCCGTGGGCTGGTGTTTTTCTTTGGAATGGGCGACTCAACGCATGGAACGGAGAAAAAAAGAAACCACATAAAAGGACAACTGGGCGCTGGGCGCCCTTGGGCAAGGAAAACTGTCCGATAATCCCGACTCTAAGTAAACCGGGAAGACTGCTGATGCCGCAGGCAGAGAACACATAATCTTGTCTCGAGTTTCCGATTTTC
>CAIUKZ010000259.1 GCA_903899865.1 uncultured Bacteroidales bacterium
ACACCAGATTACCTTGGGCATCTTGCGTAGCATACTCCAATGTCTTATTACCACTTTCTACCAGCGTATAACCATCTTCGGTTTCCACTTGATGAGAATATTCGTCCCCTTTCAGGCGGACACTTATTGTATCTCCATTGGGTTGACAGACTTTGATAGGATTGGGATTAGCTGGTACTGATTTGACAGTACCCACATTGAATATCAGCATTACTAAAAATAAGTAATGTGATAAGACAAGAAATGATTTTTTCATAAGTTTGTGATTTTCTCATAAGTATTAGATGAATAATAAAACATATAATACGATTGTAAATCAACAATTTACAATCGTATTACCAAACAACAAAAGAGAATAGTATTCAGAGATAAGGTTAAAAAAGAATGGAAGTCCAAAGGAACACATTAAATTTCAGTTTCTTATAAATGTGCATATCATTCCATTGTATAATTATTGATTATTGTTGTATTTTAATCATAATTAACAAATAAAACACGTACACTTATTGTATTATTTTATGAATTTAATAAGATATAAAATCATAAAATTCAAATCTCAGGAAAATATAATGAGCTTGCAAACACAGTCTTTCTAAAAAACTCACCGCAGATTTTACGAAAAATACCTAACTTTGCTCATTAGTACGTTTTTAAAAGCATCCTTCATGACTTTAGCTGAAATATTAGCCCTTTGTAAGCGACACAATTTAGTGTTTTACAGTTACCGACTACCCCACTCTGCCAATATAGTTACTGGCATTCAGCTGTCTGACAAAGTCATAAGCTCACAAACTATAGAACTCAATAAAAAGGGCTTTTTGATAGCACCATTCCACGCTGAAGTGCGTCAGATTTTTCAGATAATGCCTGACATCTATTTCGTGAATGATGAAATAACTGACGCTGAACTGTCCGCCATTGAAAATTCCCAAAACAAATCGGAAGATATTGATAGTCAGCCCAAAGCCATTTCTAAAGAAGATTATCTACGGCAGGCCAATCAACTGATTGATTTACTAAAAGCGAAGGTGGTGAATAAGGTGGTATTATCCAGAACAGAAGTTGAAGAAGACATTGAACACTTGGATGCACCAGCTATTTTCTACCAACTGACTCAAAAACATCCACACGCGTTCGTTTCCATATTTCACTTGCCGAAGCAAGGCACTTGGGTAGGTGCAAGCCCTGAAACTCTGTTGAACATAGATAGCAATGGCGTAAAAACGATGTCGCTAGCAGCTACAAAACCAGCAAATAATACTAGAGAGTGGTCGGCTAAGGAATTTGAAGAACAGCAAATAGTAAGTGATTTTGTGGAGAAAGTTCTTAGAAAATATCCGTTTGAATCCATACAAGTGTCAGCCACAAAAGACCAAAATGCAGGTCACATCAGTCATCTTGTGACTGAATATCAGTGTGATGGAAAACTGAATGAGCATCAACTGACCGACTTAATTTTTGACCTACACCCCACCCCCGCTGTGTGTGGAATACCAAAAGAGAAAGCATTGGATGTCATTCTCCAAACCGAAAAACATAACCGTGAATTCTATGCGGGGTTTATTGGTCCAATAGGTCATGATAATGCGCAACTTTTCGTAAATTTGCGATGCATGAAGTTGACCTCCAAATCAGTAACTTATTTTGCAGGAGGAGGACTCACAGCACTATCCAATGCAGAAGCCGAATGGGAAGAAACATGTTTAAAGATGAAAACATTGAGGTAATGTACTGAAAAACTAAACTTTAGATGCAAATCTATTGAATTAATAAGTTGCTATCGACTCTCTCACTCTTAATTTTCAATTATCAATTATCAATTATCAATTATCAATTACCTTGACAACCACCGACAAACAAACCGTTCAAATCATAGTAGATCTCTGTGCACAAAAAGGCGTAAAGAAAGTAGTCATATCTCCCGGATCGCGCAATGCACCACTGTCCATTGCTTTCAATAGACACACGGAAATTGAAACTTTTGTGATTGTAGATGAGCGAAGTGCAGCTTTTTTTGCCTTGGGAATGGCGCAACGATTGTGTCAGCCAGTTGCCATAGTCTGTACATCTGGGACAGCCCTGCTCAATTACGCTCCTGCGGTGGCAGAAGCTTTTTATCAACGAATTCCACTCCTTGTCCTCTCGGCTGACAGACCAGTGGAATGGATAGAACAAGATGATAGTCAAGCCATCAATCAGCAACAGGTATTTGCCAACTTTGTCAAACAATCGTTCCAACTCCCAGCCGAAATCACCTGCAAGGACGAACAATGGTACACCAATAGAACAGTGAACGAGGCTATCAACATAGCTACTTCTGGTAGAAAAGGCCCCGTACATGTGAACATCCCACTGCGAGAGCCATTGTACACCATCGTCAATTCACCAAGTGAGCATCAACGGTTATTTTCTACCATGGAGGCGGACGACCAGTTATCGGAGCAAAGCATTACAAAACTTCATCAGAAAATAGGCAACGCACCAAAAATATTGATTTTGGCTGGATTCATGGTCAATGAACACAATGATGAATTTTCAAATATACTCACACAAATTGAAAAAATTGAAAATGTAGTTTTTCTTGCCGAACCCATTTCAAACATCCAGCACCCGAGTGTTATTTCTACCATTGATAGGGTGTTGAATGTCATTTCTGTAGAGGAAGTTGAGGCTTTTAAACCCGACCTTTTGATTTCATTCGGAGGTGCTTTGGTTTCTAAGCAAATCAAAACTTTCCTAAAAAACAATCCACCCAAAGAACACTGGTATATTGGGAAAGGTGAAACACACATTGACACATTTCAATCACTTACCGAGCTGATAAAAGTGCATCCAGTTGCGTTTTTAAATCAATTTATAATTGAAGGGGAATTTAAACCAAACACCTATAAATCATTGTGGAACAACAAACTAGAACTAGCAAAAACCCGTCACAACCAATTCATGCTCGCTGCACCATGGAGCGACCTAAAGGCTTTTGAAATCATCTGCAATCATCTGCCTGCCAATGGAAACTTGCAATTGGGGAATAGTTCGGCAGTGCGTTATGCACACCTCTTTGAGCATAAATCACAATCCAGCACACAATCCAACCGTGGCACCAGCGGAATAGATGGCTCTACCTCCACCGCTTTAGGCGCTGCATGGGTAAGCCATGCTCCTACTACGCTGATTAGTGGCGACTTGAGCTTCTTTTACGACTCTAATGCGCTATGGAATAAATACCTTTCACCCCAATTAAAAATCATTGTGATGAGTAATGGTGGAGGCAGTTTGTTTCGTTTCATTCCTGGTCCATCGGAGGTGGAAGAACTGGATGAATTCTTTGAAGTAGCCCAAAATCTGGACATCGAAAAACTGGTTGCCACTTATGGACTCAACTACCTAAAAGCGGAAAACGAAAGCGAATTAAAACTCAAACTTATAGATTTATATTCTTCGCAACAAAAAGCTACTGTTTTGGAAGTGAAAACTCCAAGAACCGATAACGATAAAATTCTCAAAAAATACTTTCAAGCATTAAAACAAACTTAAGAACATTAGATTCATTTTGAAGAATGGATCACAAAATTATACTAATCAATTTTCTCAGCCCCTCTATCGGAGGGGTTTGGGGAGGCTAAAACAAACAACAATATGAGAAACTGGACAACAATCAAAGAATACGAAGACATCAAATTTGAATACTTCGAAGGAGTAGCTAAAATCACCATCAATCGTGAGGAAGTACGCAATGCATTTCGCCCACAAACGAGTGTGGAAATGATAGACGCCATGGAGATTTGCAGAGAAAAAAATGAGATAGGCGTTATCGTTCTTACGGGCGCTGGCGACACCGCTTTCTGTGCAGGCGGTGACCAAAAAGTGAAAGGTGTAGGTGGATACATTGACGAACAAGGCGTGCCACGTCTCAACATCCTGGACTTGCACAAAGCCATCCGCTCCATCCCCAAGCCAGTAATAGCCATGGTGAATGGTTTTGCTATCGGCGGTGGACATGTGTTACACGTGATTTGCGACTTGACCATCGCTTCCGAAAACGCAATTTTTGGACAAACAGGACCTAAAGTGGGTAGCTTCGATGCTGGTTTTGGCTCATCGTATTTGGCTCGTTGCGTGGGTCAGAAAAAAGCCCGTGAAATATGGTTCCTCTGCCGACAATACACAGCCAAAGAAGCCGAGGAAATGGGCATGGTCAATAAAGTAGTGCCACTCTCTCAACTGGAAGACGAAACCATGGACTGGTGTCAAACCATCCTAGAACGCAGCCCTATGGCCATCCGCATGATTAAACGCGGACTAAACGCAGAGCTAGATGGTCAACGTGGATTGATGGAATTTGCTGGCGATGCCACTCTCATGTATTACCTGATGGAGGAAGCGCAAGAAGGTAAACACGCTTTCCTCGAAAAACGCAAACCCGACTTTCAGAAATTCCCTAAGTTTCCGGGGTGAGAGAATGGTGGGAAAGAGCTAAAGGATCAATCATAAATAAATGTAGCACGGACTCTATCAATTATGGCAAAAATCAATGTAAAAGAGAATGAAATAACGGTTATTTCAATTGAGAACAATGACTATATATCTATTACTGATATTGCAAAATTTAAAAATCCAACCAGTGCAGATGATGTTATTAAAAACTGGATGAGAAACCGAAATACCATCGAATTATTAGGACTTTGGGAAACAATACATAACCCTGATTTTAAACCCGTCGAATTCGACGGGTTTAGAAAAGAGGCTGGACTAAATAGTTTTGTATTGACACCTAAACGATGGGTTGAAGCAACCAGTGCGATGGGAATAATTTCAAAGTCTGGTCGTTATGGTGGGACTTTTGCACATAAAGACATAGCATTTGAATTTGCATCATGGATATCGGTTGAGTTCAAACTCTATTTTATCAAAGAATTCCAGCGCCTCAAAGAAGAAGAGCAAAAGCAAATAGGATGGAGTGCCAAACGGGAATTAGCAAAACTGAATTACCACATTCATAC
>CAIUKZ010000260.1 GCA_903899865.1 uncultured Bacteroidales bacterium
AACAGGCGCCAACGTGTCTGTAAAAATACACGATGATTTCATGGAGGCTGCATTGAATAATGAGCCTTACACACAGCAATACCCATTAATGTCTAAAAAACCATGGTTCAAAAAGGATATTGACGCCAACGCTATTTGGAAAAAAATTGTCCATAATGCATGGAAATCGGCCGAACCAGGCATTTTGTTTTGGGATACTATTATCCGTGAATCAGTGCCAGATTGCTATGCTGACTTGGGATTCAGAACTGTATCTACCAATCCTTGCGGGGAAATACCACTTTGTCCGTATGACAGCTGTAGATTGCTAGCCATCAACCTCTACTCGTATGTCAAACATCCATTTACGCCAGAGGCTGACTTTGATTTTGAACTATTTGGCACCCATGTTGCACTTGCGCAACGAATCATGGATGACATCATTGACTTGGAAATGGAAAAAATTGATAAGATTATCGAAAAAATCCAAACTGACCCAGAAGATGATGTGATAAAAAGCACTGAATTCCAATTGTGGGAAAAAATCAAAAAGAAAACTTTAGAAGGAAGACGCACAGGTGTGGGTACAACAGGTGAAGGTGACATGCTTGCAGCATTAGGATTTCGCTATGGAACTGATGAGGCTACTGACTTCTCAGAAGAAGTACATAAAAAACTAGCCATCGCGGCTTATCGCTCATCCGTAAAAATGGCTAAAGAGCGTGGCGCATTCACAGTGTATGATGCTGCAAGAGAAGAAAGTAATCCTTTCATCCTTCGTCTTCGAGAAGCTGATCCTGATTTGTATAAAAACATGGTGATTTATGGTCGTAGAAACATTGCCTGCCTTACCATCGCTCCTACGGGTACAACCAGCATCATGACGCAGACCACATCGGGAATTGAGCCTGTGTTTATGCCTGTATATACACGTCGCAGGAAAGTTAATCCCAATGACACCAACGTACGCATTGACTTTGTAGATGAAAATGGTGACTCATGGGAAGAATACATTGTGTTTCACCACAAGTTTGTGACTTGGATGGAAGCCAACGACTATCCAACAGCCAAGCATTACACGAAAGAGGAAGTTGAGGATCTAGTAGCCAAATCACCTTATTACAAAGCCACTGCTAATGATGTGGATTGGATGAAAAAGGTGCAAATGCAAGGAAGAATCCAGAAATGGGTAGATCACTCCATCAGCGTTACTATCAACCTTCCTGCTGATGCCACCGAGGAACTGGTTGGAAAACTATACGAAGAGGCATGGAAGTGTGGTTGTAAAGGAGTTACGGTTTATCGCGACGGATCGAGAGCAGGTGTACTTCTAGCAGTGGACAATAAGAAAGAAGACAAAAAAGAGGAGGATAAAAAGTCGAATTGTATCTGTTTTGAAGAAAACCAACTCATTCGCCCAAAAGAATTGGACTGCGATGTGGTAAGGTTCCAAAATGCGAAAGACAAATGGATTGCATTTGTGGGTATTTACAACGGAAAACCGTATGAAATTTTCACTGGTTTGGCTGATGATGAGGAAGGTATCCTACTTCCAAAAACAGTTACTGAGGGAAAAATCATTAAGACCATTGATGAAAATGGTGCAAAAAGGTATGACTTCCAGTTTACCAACAAGCGTGGTTTCAAAACTACCGTGGAGGGTCTTTCTCACAAATTCGACAAAGAGTTTTGGAATTATGCCAAACTCATCTCTGGAGTGTTGAGATACGGCATGCCTATAGATCAGGTACTAAAACTGGTTGCAGGTCTGCATCTGGATAGTGAGTCCATCAACACTTGGAAAGTTGGTGTGGAGCGTGCTTTGAAAAAGTACATTCCTGATGGAACACAAATCAAAGAACAATCCTGCCCTTCATGTGGGCAAAAAACCTTGGTGTATCAAGAAGGTTGTTTGACATGCAAAAACTGTGGCTACTCTCGTTGTGGGTAATGAGTCAATTCTAATAAAAAACAAGAGCGAAGTAGGTGTGAATCTACTTCGCTCTTGTTTTTTGACCAATTATTTCTAAAACAATTGGTGAAACAACTTTCTACCCATCACAAAATAGTTGAAAACCAGGATTTTTGATGACATTTCCTCAAATTTCACTGAAGTCGTTTCTTTCAAGATTGCTTGGCGTTTTTGTTCAAACGAAGGTTTCATTTTTCTGTAATCTCGTCGTGCTTTCAACACACTCTTGGCATTTGCCCATCTACCAGAAAGAGCAAATTTAAGTACCGATATATGATCTAATACATACTTCCACCGCATCACATTCTTCAGCGTATCACTAGGTAGGTTTTTGTACAACATGAGTAGGTTGTTCCGAAAATTAAGATAGGTTTTAAATGGACTTTCCACTCCCAATGTTCCGCCTCCTACATGCAACACAACGCTTTCTGGTACACAAACCACTCCATATCCACGACCTTTGATTCGCCAACACAAATCAATTTCTTCCATGTGGGCGAAAAAATCTTCATCAAAACCTCCGATCTCCCAGAACACCTGTGAGCGAATCATCAAACACGCTCCAGTAGCCCAAAAAATATCGATAATCGTATCGTACTGACCATTGTCCACTTCCACATCGCCAAACACGCGCCCCCTACAAAATGGATAGCCAAACTTGTCAATGAAACCACCAGCTGCTCCTGCATGTTCAAACTTGAATGGTTCGTGAAACGACCTGATTTTTGGCTGACATGCA
>CAIUKZ010000261.1 GCA_903899865.1 uncultured Bacteroidales bacterium
ATTTCGACGGGATGAGTTTGGACGATTTGAGCCTGCCGAGCGCTAGTTTTTCGAGTGAAGCGGGCACAGTCTTGACTTTTTTTGCTTACTTTTTTGTGTCAAGACAAAAAAGTAAGTGGGGTTGAGGGGCAAAGCCCCTGTAGGAATAAACAATAGGTCGCTTTGCGGGTAATCATTGTTTTATTTTGAGTATGAGTGTTTCATTTGTTTCTAAATTGACTGAAGAATTTCGACCAACCACCACCATGTGTTTTCTGTGGATGAAATACTGAGTCGCTCGTCAGGTGAATGTGCTCCTCGTATAGTGGGTCCAATAGAAATCATGTCCATGTCAGGATAATTTTCCTTAAACAATCCACATTCCAGTCCTGCGTGAATGGCCTTTACTAGTGGTGATTTTTTATTGATGCGTTCGTAACTTTCCACTGCTACTTGAAGTAAAGGAGAATCTAAATCAGGCTCCCAGCCTGGATATCCATCCGAATGAATCACTTCTGCACCGATACTCGAAAAATGTGATGCTATTTCACTAGCAATAGACTGCCTAGATGCATTCACCGAGCTGCGTTGCGAACTAACAATTTCGATGAAGTCATCTTTCATCTTGACTGAAGCCAGATTGGTAGACGTTTCCACCAAGTCTTTCATCTGCTCACTCATGGCTATTACACCATTGGGGCAGGATGCCAACCCATTCAATAATTTATCAGAAATGCTTTTCTCAATCACACATTCTATGTTCAGTTCAGAGCCTAGCTCCCATTGCATTTTTGGTTCTAAGAGAGCATATTCTATTTCTATCTCTGAAAGAAAAATATTCAATTGAACTCTCAGAGTTTCTTTAAAACCATAGGGGACCATGCCTATCACCTTAGCTTCTCGCGGTATGGCATTTCTCAGATTTCCACCTTCGAAATGATTAATTCTAAGGTCAGTTTGTTGGTTGATGTGGTTTAGAAATTGACTTATCAGGATGATGGAATTGCCTAATCCACGATGAATATCATCCCCGGAATGTCCACCAACTAATCCTGACAGAGAAAGCGAAAACCCAAAATAATTATTAGGCACATTCTCAGTGCTATAGGGCAACTTAGTCACCGTGTCCATTCCACCAGCACAGCCTACGAACACTTCTCCATCGTCTTCCGAATCTAAGTTGATCAGCGCTTTGGCTGTTAAGAAATCTGATGTTAGTGCAAATGCACCCGTGAGTCCAGACTCCTCGTCCACTGTAAACAGGCATTCCAACCCTGGATGTTCGATATCATTTGATGCTAACACAGCCATTATCATAGCTATACCTATCCCATTGTCAGCGCCAAGTGTGGTACCTCTGGCCTTTACCCAGTCGCCATCTACATAACTGATGATGGGGTCTGTTTCAAAATCATGCTCGTAATCATTGTTTTTCTCACACACCATGTCCAGATGAGCTTGCAGAGCCACTACTGGCGAATCTTGCTTTCTGTCAGTTGCCGATTTAGTAATCAGCAGATTACCTACAGTATCGGATTTTATTGCTAATTGATGCTTAGCCGCAAAATCGATTAGAAACTGACTGATGCGTTGCTCCTTTTTTGAAGGACGTGGAATTTGTGTAATTGCTTCAAAATATGCCCATACTGCTTTCGTGTGAATTGGGTTCATAGATATATGTTTGATTTTCAACTTTGATAGCAAAGGTAGTCAAAAATAATGCTACTTTTGTATATCAACTTACTGTTTGTTAATCAAAAAACTATGACAATAGACATCTGTTTATCCCCCGCTTTATATTCTTTCTACGACACTGACCCTCAGACTACTGTGGTGATTGTAGATATTTTCCGAGCATCCACCACCATCTGTGCTGCCATGGATGCAGGTGCAAAGGCCATTATCCCAGTGAAAAGTATTGAAGAAGCGCAGGAGTATAAAGCCAAAGGATTACTGGCTGGAGCCGAACGCAATGTGGCTCGATGTGATTTTGCAGACTTTGGCAATTCTCCTTATGAATACACTGCCGATAGAGTACAGGGTAAAGAAATTGCATTCACTACCACCAAC
>CAIUKZ010000262.1 GCA_903899865.1 uncultured Bacteroidales bacterium
ACTTTTCTATAAGTTAAATAACCCAATGGAAGCCAACTAAAAACTCCAGGAGCAACTCTGCGGACATAACCGCCACGAGTTAATAACTTGTCACTTGGAACAACAGCGTCTGCAGGATCATCCCTGAGGGTGCGCAGAAAATATGTTGACATTCGAAAAATCAATTGCTCCCACTTTCAGTACTTGAAGTCAAATCTTTGAGAAGAAAGAATATTTTTCTTGCGCCACCATCTACATCGCACCCAGGAGTGTTCACGCTCAAATTGTATATCGCTTCGGCCTCGCCAGGAAGTTCAACATCGATTCTAATTTTTGATATTTTTGAATCTATCGGTTGATTAAGAACTAAATCACCTCTCAGATCTGTAATTTTAAAATCGACTTTACGCTGTTCGCAGTCGGCTGTTCGAATTTCGAAGACGACCTGTCCCCGAATTAAATCTTTTGAAAAATTGAGTACTTTTACTTTAGCTTGATCTGACAAAGACCAATTCCAACTAGATCCTTTCAGATTTGACTCTAAAATATCAAAGTTTTCATCTGTAAGAATTGTTAGAGGAAAACTTAACTCTTTTATTCCGCTAGTTTGAACTAAACAAATCGAATCCGTTGTTTCATTACTTACTAACCATTTGCCGATACCTACTAGTTGAGAGTCTTTGCTCCAATCACCAAGTTCGTAACCTAAAGGGAAAGCTCCCGAATATCCATTCGCTGTGGGTATATGTGTAAGAGCCATTAAAGTCATGCCTTGCAATTGGTCGTCCCACCAACCTCTTCCTGGAGAGTCCACAACAAAAGCTGTACAGTTTTCTTTGATTTGATTTACTACACCTAAATATTCGTCGGGCTCATAAACATCTTTAGGCCATTTACTTATTGGATCCGAAATCTGCAATGATATTAAAAATATTATGATGAATATTTGTAATAATCTGAATTTACTCTTTGATAAATAATTAATCTTAAGTTGAGCAAAAGACTTCAAAAAAAGATATACCCAAATAGCAAATATGAAAACATAAATCCTAGAAGTGAATCTAATGGACTTGAGGGGATCAAAAAAATTCCATAGGTATTCAAAAACTGAGAAGTTAGATACTGTCAAGAAAAGTGTAAATAAAACTATCGAAGTTACAAGAAGTAAAAAATCAAAACTAACGAAATACTTGTCACGAAATCTTTGAGAAAAGAGTAACGAGAAAAGTAAGAATAGAATAATTATGAATGAAGTGAACCCTATTCCGACAAAGATGGGATCTGCTTGCACCATTGTCGGAAAATATTTTGTAGAGATGTTCAGACTTTGGAATATTGACTGTAAATTTCCCATTAAAGTTGGCTGCCATCTTTCTATATCACTCCAAACTTTATTTTCCATTTTTGCATTTGGAAGATAAATATAAATGAAAAGTAAATGAAGAGAAACAGAAAGTGACAAAGTTAAGAAAATAAACAGCTTTGAGATTGACTTTATGTTATTTAGAAAATTATAAATATAATTTTTAAATAACTTCTTATTTAAAGCAATCGAGATAGCGATTAAAATTGAGGTTATTAAATAGATGTAGAATCCTGCATACCATACCGATAACAACATTACGGGAGGAATTACAGTTAATCCAGAAAATGCTAATATTTTAGATAATTTAGATGGATCTTTTTTCGTAAAGTTCAATGCGGCAGTAATGAAAAAAGTTGAAATGAAATAGAAAGAAACATTTGGTTGTCCTGACAGGTTTTTTAAATATACGTAAGAAGTTGATATTAAAAGAACAAATCCAAATTGATGGATATAGTCGTCAAATAATTTCCTAGATAAAATAGCAAGGCCGACTATAGATAGAACAATAGCTAAGATATTTGAATATTTCCAAGAATCTATGGGATCATTTCCAATTACTCTAAAAATGGAATGAAATACGCCATTTAGTAAAAATGAGTCAGAAAACCCTAATGACTTGTCGTATGGATAAAAAAATAATGTATTTCGAAGTTCTCTATTCCCAAGAAAAAACTGATACCAGTGTTCATAAACCACCCAAGACATTCTCGAATCCATTGGATCGCCAAAAAATTTATCATTCCAGCTATCTCTTAGAATAAGAAAAATAGGTAGTCCGATTATGCCAATTATTTTAACTATATTTTTCAAGAAAATTGCTGATAATTTATTCACTCTAAAATAATAGTTAAATGTTCTAAAACAAAACTGTTGCAAATAGGGA
>CAIUKZ010000263.1 GCA_903899865.1 uncultured Bacteroidales bacterium
CAACAAAGCCTAGTATTTCATTATAAATACTAGGCTTTGTTATATTTTAAGGAATCTAAATAACTCTCGTAGATGATTGAATTGTTAATTCGAATTAGTTCTAAACGATAAAAAAATGGTGGTGCTGGAGTAGGCAAGTAATGATACTACCCATGTGTTAGAGCCGATAGCCATGAAGTATGTACTTAGTCCGAGTAGCAAACTAGAAAGGAATGCAATTTTAGCCAATCTGTATTGTCTGCTATCACTTCTGCTATTATTGCTAATTTGAAGCCCTTGAAGTACAATCACTATTGTAGCGCCAAGTCCAAAAACATAAGGCGCCCAATTCAGGTTTGCAAATTGACTTATTGCGCCTATCACGGTTAGCAATCCACCACTTATAAGTAGTGACTGAGAGTTTTTTATTGTCATTCTTTAATGATGTAAATGTCCTCGTCTTTACGTTTCATCAGATAATGTTCACGAGCAAATTTTTCCAGATTATCATCATTTGACTGGAGCTCATTCATCTTGTCTTTATTGCTTTGTATTTCGTTTTGATAATACTTCACTTCTTTTTCCATCTCCTTTACTTTTCTACTGCTTTGCCATCTGCTAATCAAGCTATGTTGATCAAAAAAAACGACAAATATGCCAAATGCCAACAAAACAATGAAGTATTTGTTGACAATTAGCTTGGTGACCCTTTCTTTTGAAAATGTGAATTTCATCTTTAGTAGAGTAGCTGCTATGAATTTAACCCAAATTACGCATTTAAAAATGCGTAATCGCTATCTTATTAGTTTCCAAGGCTTTTTACAAAACCCTTGGACTAATAAGAGCGGGGTTTACCCTCCAGGAATCATTCGTTCGTTTTTACAAAACTCCTAATGATTAATTCGGGTGTAAAAGTCTTTTTACAAAACAGTTACAAAGGTAAGCATTTTTTTATCAACCAACTTTTTTTTATAAATCTTTTTGGGCTAACTTCTTGAAGTGATTTTTTGAGTATATTTGCAAACTAAAGTTGTGATCTTGGATTATGGATAATTTCATTGTTTCTGCTAGAAAATATAGACCTTCTACTTTTAACTCAGTGGTAGGTCAGTCTGCTCTTACTACTACGCTAAAAAATGCTATTAAGAGTAACCACCTAGCTCATGCTTATCTTTTCTGTGGTCCTAGAGGAGTGGGGAAGACTACTTGTGCCAGAATATTTGCCAAAACCATTAACTGTCTAAATCTAACCAGCGACTCTGAGGCATGTAACCATTGTGAGTCATGTGTGTCATTTAACGAACAGCGTTCCTATAATATTCATGAACTTGATGCAGCATCCAATAATAGTGTGGATGATATTCGCTCCCTGATAGATCAAGTTCGCATCCCACCACAAATAGGAAAATACAGCGTATATATTGTTGATGAGGTTCACATGTTGTCATCTGGTGCATTCAATGCGTTTCTTAAAACCTTGGAAGAGCCACCAGCTCATGCACTTTTTATTTTAGCTACTACTGAGAAACATAAAATTATACCTACCATTCTTTCGCGGTGTCAGATTTATGATTTTAATAGAATCACCGTGTCAGATACAGTTGCTCATCTACAACATGTGGCTAGCAGTGAGGGTGTGACTGTAGATGCCAATGCTTTGAATGTTGTAGCTCAAAAGAGTGACGGTGGAATGCGTGATGCACTGTCTATTTTTGACCAGTTGGTGAGTTTTTGTGGAAATAATATAACGTATCAAGGTGTTATTGATAACTTAAATGTCCTTGATTATGAGTATTATTTTCGGTTGGTAGATGCTTTTTTGGAAGGCAATGTATCACAGTCTTTGTTGATTTTTAACGAGATTTTGAGTAAGGGATTTGATGGTCATCATTTTATAACAGGTTTAAGTGCTCATTTTAGAGATGTGTTGGTTAGCAAAGACCCGCAAACATTGGTTTTACTAGAAGTGGGAGCAGGGATAGGTGAGCGCTATAAATCTCAAGCGCAAGGCTGTTCGCCCGATTTTTTGTTTCAGGCACTCAAACTAGCCAATGACTGTGACAGAGATTATCGAACCAGTAAAAACAAACGACTCCTGGTGGAGTTAGCTTTAATCCGTCTTTGCCAATTGACGGACGAAAAAAAAAAATCAATAAGTGACGCTGATTTACCTGCTGAAATTCTACCGATTGCTGTTCAAAAATCTGACATACAGCCCACTGTTGTAGCAACAGTACCCGCATCCACGCCAGTGGAAACGCCTCCTCAGCTAATTGTAAATATGCCACATAGAGTCTCCATCTCTCTGCAACCCAAGGCTGTAGCTTCAAATGATGAGGTAAATGTGGTGAAGGAACAGGAGTTGTTGATAGCAAGTAATCCTTTTACGGTTGAAGATTTAGAGTATGCATGGAAAAGATTTGCTGAGAAAATAACAGACCGTCACATGATTGGACTTATCCAAAGTTCTATTCCTCGGTTGGTTTCTGATTATGTTTTTGAAGTCACTGTTTTTAATGGCTTGCAAGAAAAGGAGTATCGAAACGTTCAACCAGATTTGGTAGCTTTTATTCGCAAGGAGCTTAAGAACTCAAATTTGCAAATGAATATTCGGTTAATACAGGAAACTGAGGCACAACGCTCCATTAGCCCAGAAGACAGATACAAACAGATGCTGGAACAGAATCCTGCTATTGATATTTTACGCAGTGGTTTGCAGATGGAGATTGATTAGCTCAGTACTTTATGATTAGCTCTACTATTTCTTGGTGGAGTTTTTTTAGTTTCAATAGACTTTCGTCCCGACGGTTTTCATATCTCAAAAGCCTAACTCTTCCACACAAAATTTTCCAGTTTCGATACCACTCGTAAGCCAGCGTGCCTAAAAAGTATTGCCCGGCTACAATCAGAGGAAGAAAGCCCCAATGACAATCGATACTACTTAAAATCAAAAAACCTTGAAGTGAATAGAAAATTGGAAAAGTAAACATTCCTATTCCAAATTGAATGGAGCTTATAAAACCATCGTATTCAAGCTTCATAGCCTTGCGAATTACTACTGGTGAGTAAAAAGCTAATAGGTTGACCAACAGACCTAACAAAAAAACAAGCGAAGACGCACAAAGTAGAGAAGCGTCAATTATCAGTGATGTGAATGAGTTTTTGTCTTCGTCCAAAGTTTTAGCTTTTATACCCAGTTTGTTACAGAGTTGTGTGTGAACTTGACTATCCTTTTCCAAGTTGGTGATGAGCTCAGGAGAATCCTTTTCCATCTCTACAAGTCGCTTCCCTATCCATTGTCTAGCTCTGAATCGGTTGACTGGCGTGTCATGTACACCAAAGTTATTTAACACAGCTGTATTTGTAATTTCAATTATGGTTTCAAAGCAATCATAATGGTTCTTTGAAGCCAAATCAAGAGTTAAGTCACTAAGTGATGATCTGAGTTGCTCTCTTATACCATTCATGGCTCTAACACTGTCATTTTCGAACTCACTGAAATAGTCCGAAACTTCTATCGGTTTGCCAATGTTGATGATAATGTGCTTCCTAGCTTTGCATAAATCGCCAAGATCAATGCCTATAGGAACAATTTTTACCTTGGGCTCCTGTCCCCATTTTTTTTGTGCTTCGAATGCAACCCTGAAAATTCCTTTCATTATAGGTCGCAGTTTGTGTTGCTCTCCTTGATTTCCTTCAGGCATAATGCCGAGGCTATTTCCCCTGTGCAGTATTTCCACACATTTGTCAAATGTGTCCTGATTTTTCTGCAAATTGCTGATGCCATCTACCATTCGGAAGGCAGGCATAATCTTGATGAAGCTCAAAATTTTTCTGGTCAACGCACTTGAAAAAATATCCGACCGAGCCAAAAATACCACAGGAGTAGTGTGTTTGACAAT
Organism: uncultured Bacteroidales bacterium; assembly: GCA_903899865.1. Lineage (GTDB taxonomy): Bacteria > Bacteroidota > Bacteroidia > Bacteroidales > Paludibacteraceae > Paludibacter. The sequence continues at coordinate 3,882 of CAIUKZ010000263.1, forward strand.
TGATACTACAGCAATGGCATCCATCACTGCATTCAAATGATTGGGAGCAAAAATCACGGGACAGTCATCAGGGATGTTTTCACGTCCCACAACAGTGTATTCTCGATAGTATCTTTTGTAGCAGAATTTTATATATGCTTTTCCAAGGTTGTATGGGAGGGTAAAGTCGTCTATATTTGGCATTTGAGTCTCTGAGTTGGAGTGCGTGATTGCTTAGCAAATGTATAAAAAAAAACATTCATACTAAACTTTTCAATTCTAACACTGGATTAGAAATAAAAAACAGTATTTTTGTTATGCTCATAACTAAAGAAACACTCTATGAAACAATCGAAACTATTTGGGCTAATCCTAGTCATATTTTTACAAATGTCATGCTCTAGCAAAAAATTAATTAGCTCTACAGTATGCATGGAAACGACACAAGGCAAAATCACCGTTCGCCTTTATTCTGAAACGCCAAAACACAGGGATAATTTTGTAAAATTGGTCAACAAGGGATTTTATAACGGTTTGCTTTTTCATCGTGTGATAGCTGATTTTATGATTCAAACAGGTGATCCGCTATCTAAAAATGCGAAACCAAATGTGATGTTGGGAAGTGGAGGGTTAGATTACACTTTGCCAGCAGAAGTTTATTATCCAGCCTATTATCATAAACGTGGTGCGCTTTCAGCAGCAAGGAGGGGTGACGATGTGAATCCGAATAAGAATTCTTCAGCTTGTCAGTTTTATATTGTTGAGGGTCGTGTGTTTACAAATGAAGAGTTGGATGCAATGGAAAAAAATAATTTGATGAAGATGGAAGGAAAATTTTTTCATGAGATATTACAGACTAAGCAAGAACTTGTGAATAAGTACAAGTTAGAAAAAAATAAAGAGAAATTGGATGCACTACGCGATACGATTATGAGTCAAGTACAAGAAAAAATGAAAAATGCGAAAATACAAAAATATACAAATCAACAGCGTACAGATTATTCTACGATAGGAGGTACACCACATCTGGATGGGGACTATACAGTGTTTGGTGAAGTGATAGACGGAATGGATGTCGTAGGAAAAATCTCAAAGGTCAAAACGGGGATTGCTGATAGACCTATTCAGGATGTGAAAATTCTTAGAGCATATTGTAAATAATTACTTTTGATATATTTCAAAGTTAACTTTAAGAAATAGTTTGTGTGCCGTGTCATTTTTTTGTATTTTTGCAGTCCTGATTAAGACGGGTGAGGATTTCATTGAATCGTCCATTGGGTGAGCGTTGATGGTATTGCTGTTTTATTGCCTGTCAATAAACACCTTATATGAATCAAGAGTGATACATTTTACAAAATTAAACATACATGAATATTTTTCGTTCGTTTTTGTGCACGTTGGTTGTTTTATCATTCGTTGCTTGCAGTTCGCAAAAGAAGATTGCGTATTTCGCAAATGTTACTTCAGCTTCAGCTGATGCGATTAATTCAAGTTTTTCTAAGGCTCATGAGTCTCGGATTTGTCCTAATGACATGCTCTCCATTGTGGTCAATGGTCTTGACCCACTAGCAGTTGCCCCTTTTAATCTTCCATTAGTTTCTTATTCAACCCCTGGAAGTGATCAACTTTACGCAGCACCTATGTTACAGTCTTATTTGGTGGATGTAAATGGAAATGTCAATTTTCCTGTAATTGGCACCATTAAACTTGCTGGTTTAACTAAGTCTCAAGCCATTAAACATATCAAGGAAGAACTGACACCTTATTTGAAAAATGCAATTGTGACCATTCAGTTTCTAAATTACAAAGTAACTGTACTAGGAGAGGTCACTAAACCAGGACAATATGCCATTTCCAACGAGCGTGTCACAGTATTGGATGCACTTGGTTTGGCAGGTGACATGACAATTTTTGGAAAAAGAGAAAATGTACTCATTACACGTGAAAATAATGGTCGGTTAGAATTTGTTCGCTTGAATTTGAATAGTGATGATGTGTTCAAATCTCCCTATTATTACCTTCAACAGAATGATGTAGTGTATGTGGAGCCAAATAAGGTGAAGGCTATTTCATCAGAGAACGTAAACACAGGTTTGTATTTATCTACTGTTTCCACTTTAGCATCTGCTTTGACCGTGATTTTTACAGTTACTAGATAAATTTTGAATTGATTTATTTTTATTAGATTAGGTATATATAATGGAAAATAACGTACAAAATGCAAGTCAGGTGAAGTTAGATCAGATAATGGTTAGAGATTTGATTTATAAGTATTTGAGTAAGTGGTATTGGTTTGTTTTAGGCGTGATAGTTTGTCTTTCAATAGCATTTTTGTATTTCAAGATAACTAATGTGAAGTATCAGGTACAATCTACTATCACTCTCAGAAAGGATAAGGGCATGGCTGGCATGTTTGATATGCCCATGGTAGAAGGACTTGGGCTTTCCAATTCCAGCTCCAAAGAAGTGGAAGACGAGATGCAGGTGCTCATGTCCAAATCTGTGACCAGACACATGATAAAATCATTGGGCATAGAAACAGAATATTTCAAAAAGGATGGGTTGAGGTATGTTGAACTTTATCCACTTTGTCCAGTGAAGTTAATAGTGCCTATGGGTTATAACGACACCACAAAAGTTCCAACGATTGAATTTACGCTTAAACAAAATAAAGATGGGTATGTGGTAGAATTTGAATCTAGAAGTGGTAGTATTACATTTACTTTAAAGACTATCAACTCATCATTAGCAACTCCTTATGGAGTTTTTAAATTGGTGCAGGTAGCTCCAATCAAATCAGGCGATGTGTATTGCATTAAAAGCCATTCTGTTAAGTCGCTAATAGATCGATATACTACAGAGGTCAAAATCTCAACCGTCAACAAAAAATCAAACGGTATTTTGTTGTCTTCAATCAGTGCTTGTCCTCAAAAGACAGAAGTAATACTTAATAAATTGGTGGAATTATATAATCTGGATGCAGTCATTGATAAAAATCAATTGGCAAGTAATACCGCCAAATTTATTGAAGAAAGACTAAAACTGATTAGTGCCGACTTGTTGACTCAAGAGGTGAAAGTTGAGAATTACAAGAAAGTTAATAAGTTGACCGATTTAGAGTCAGAGGCTGGCTTGTTCCTAGAAGCATCTAGCGACTATGAAAAGAAGTTAGCTGAAATTGAAACCCAATTGAATTTGGTTGTTTACATAGAAAGCTATGTGAAAGACAATCGCAACCAGTATAGCACAGTGCCACTTAACTTGGGTGTGAAGGATGAATCGGTGCTTACGGTGATGCAAGAGTATAACAAGGCTTTGCTTGAACGGATGAGAATACTTCGTTCGTCTAACGACAAGAATCCGGTTATAACACAGATGGAGATGCAGTTGAAAGAGATGCGATCCAATATTTTACTCACCATGGCGAGTGTGAAGGAGGGTTTGAAAATATCCAAGAATGACTTACTTCAAAAAGGCAAACAGTTTGATTCTAAAATTAAAGCAGTACCTACTCAAGAAAGACAATATATCGAAATCAAACGTCAGCAAGAAATTAAGGAAAAATTATATTTGTTCCTGTTGCAAAAACGTGAAGAAAACGCATTGAGTCTAGCAAGTACAGTTCCTTCTGCTAAAACCATCGATGCGGCATATACGTTGACCAAGCCTGTTTCTCCAAAAATGATTATCTATGTCTTTGCGCTTGTCATTGGCTTATTGATTCCTATTTTGATTATCTATGTGATTGACTTGTTGAATGACAAAATATCTGACAAAAAGGAATTTAAAAAGCTAGTGCATGCACCATATATTGGCTCATTAATGTTGAGCAAAGACGCTGAGCGAGTAGTTGTCAAAGAAGGTAAGACAAATACTCTGGTAGAAATGTTTAGATTGGTACGCACCAATCTGCAGTTTATGTTGTCAGGCAAGAAATCGCCAGTTGTTTTGGTTACTTCAAGTGTTTCGGGCGAAGGAAAATCATTTATTTCTATCAACTTATCCATGTCATTGGCATTGACTAACAAGAAAGTGATTTTGGTAGGTTTGGATATTCGCAACCCGATGTTAGGTGACTATATGCACATTGCTAAGGATAAAGGTGCCACTCTCTATTTGTCTGACAATAGCTATAAAGTCACAGATTTAATAATTTCTTCAGGATTTCATCCGCTTTTGGATGTGCTACCAGCAGGTCCAATACCACCTAATCCTTCTGAGTTGTTGATGAATGGACGATTGGATGAGATGATTCATGAACTGAAGCAATTGTATGATTACATTATTCTTGATTCTGCTCCTGTGGGTATGGTCTCAGATACTTTCTTGATTAATAGGGTGGTTGATAACACCGTCTTTGTTTCACGTCAAGACTACACACCAAGAGAGATGGTAGATTTAATCAATGATGTATATGAAACCAAGAAACTGAATAATATGTCAGTAGTGTTGAATGGCATCGACGAGGCATCATCAGGATTTGGACATGGCTATGGCTATGGCTATGGACGAAAGGAATGATGATAAATTTATAGGTTTATTAAAAAAGCTTTGAACTATTTCAAGGCTTTTTTTGTTTTTGAACGGAAACTAGGAAACTTTTATTATTTAATAGTTTATTTATGTATGATTATATTTTGTTGTTTATCAGCGTATTGGGTTTGGTAGCTTAAATGTAATAATTTAATAATGTAATTTTGTAATGACGATTCATATATTTTATTTAATTTTGTCGCCGATTTAAACTTTCACAAAAACTTTGTATGGACTCCCAAGCTATTCAGATTATACATACTGCAACACGGTTGTTCGAACAATACGGTATCAGAAGTGTATCCATTGAAAATGTGTGTAATGAACTTCGTATTTCAAAGAAGACTTTTTATGTGCATTTCTCTCAGAAGGAGGATTTGGTGGCATCTGTACTGGATTATCAAGAAAATGTAGTGCATGAAAAGTTTTCCAAGTTGCTGAAAGATAAGAATGCCATTGAATCACTGATTATCATTATCAAAGAAATCAAGAAAAGTGTGGAGACCGAATCGCAATCCATGTGCTTTGATTTACAAAAATACTATCCAAAAATTCACGAAAAGCATGAGTTGAAAAAGCTGGAAGCCATGAAAATAGGTTTTGAGATGAATCTACACCAAGGAATAGCAGAAGGTTATTATAGAAGTGATTTGGATGTAGAGCTGACATCACTGTTTCACTCCATACAGATGAAGAAGACATTTGAAATCATGGAGCAGTCACCAAAGAAGTACACAAAGAAAAGATTAGTAGAGTTTTTCATTGATTTAATTGTACATTTTATTGCCAATGAGAAAGGGTTAAAGTACATGGAAGAACAAAATACGAAGTCCGAATAGACATTGCTTAGTCGAAACTTCTAGTCATTTGTCGGATTAAAATTTGAGTTTCGTCGATTTTTGCAAAAAGGAAAGTATAATATTAGATTAGTTTTGCACAACAAATAAAACATAAGAATATGATTTATAAACAGTTTAGAAAAATAACAATGTCTGCTGTGCTGGTAGCCAGCATCACATTACCTTCTGTGGTGAAGGCATCGGATACGATTTCGATTTCTCTGTCCAAGGCCATAGAGATTGGATTGAGTAAAAGCGCAACTATCAGGATTGCAGACAAGGAAATTCAACGGGTAGATTATTCAAAGAAAGAAAAATTTGCTGCATTGTTTCCAAGTGTTAGTGGTTCGGCTTCTTTTTCCAATGCTCTTATTAAACCTAAAATGTACCTGCCAGTAGCATTTGGACCAGGGATGGGACCTGGCTATATGCCATCTTTATTTGCGGTTGACAATACTTTTGGAATGGGTGTGGCCTTGAATGTGCCATTGGTTTCTCCTACTTTGTGGGAGTCGCTAAAGATGACAGAAGTGGAAGCACAACAAGCTTTGGAGTCGGCACGAGCATCAAGAATAGACCTAATCAATCTAATCACAAAAGCCTATTATGGAGTGATGTTGGTAGAAGAGCAATACAAAGTGCTAAATAAAGTGGCAGATAGTAAAGAACAAAATGCAAAAATTACAGAGTCAAAATTTAAGGAGGGTGCTGTTTCAGAATTTGAATGGATTAGGGCAGACGTGGAAGCAAGAAATGCTAAATCGGGTGTAGTAGGTTCCAAAAATGCCATTTATAATAGTATATTAAGGCTGAAGTTATTGATGGGGCTGGATATGAATGTGAATATTGTTGTAGAAGGAAAGTTGTCTGATACAGAGTCATTGATGTATAGAGATGTATTGAGTATTGATCCTTCTTCATTTGATAATAATTCTGATTTGAAATCACTTGACTTGGCTACATCACAACTGGAACATGCTCTCAAAATTAATAAAGCAGGATGGTGGCCTACCATCATGGCTAGCTATAATTTTCAATATCAGACTATGGGTTTGAATAAGATGGCTCTCAAAGAATATGAATTATTCCCTGTATCCAATGTGGGTGTATCACTCTCTATTCCAATTTTTGACGGTGGAGCTCGTGTTCACCAAGACAAGCAGTTGCAGATTCAGTTGGACGAGCAGAAAGATAGACGAGAAAGTCTAAGACAAACACTCAAAATGCAAATTCTATCGTCATTGGATAATATAAAGAAAACATTGGATAAGTTTGAGTCCGATAAAGAAGGACTTCGCCAAGCAGAAAAAGGAATGCAAATTGCTCAGAAAAGGTATGAAGTGGGAGCGGGTGTATATTTAGATTTGACTAATTCAGAACTAGCATACATTCAAGCAGGATGGCAATACAATCAATCGATATACGATTATCTCTCAGCCAAAGCTGATTTGGAGAAACTATTAGGAATCAATACTAACATCAAATAAACAAGAATAATATTATAAAATTGAAAAGATATGAGACGAATTAATCATTTTGGAATTTTGGTTTTTGCAATGACCCTCCTAGTGGTCTCTTGTAAGAAAGAAGAAAATGCAAAAGTAAAAACTGTGGAGGTTCCTAAAGTAAAGGTGCAGGAAGCAGTGCAACGCAATGTGGAACAAAGCTATGAATTAACCGCTACCGTTCAGCCAGAAGTGAAGAACAATATCTCGCCTTCAGCTCCAG
>CAIUKZ010000264.1 GCA_903899865.1 uncultured Bacteroidales bacterium
ATTATGTTGTTGAAATAGAAAGTCTCCAAACTTATACGGATATGAAGGTAGTTTGTCCGCAGATACAGAAAGCTCTACTGAGGGTAGTTTTTTTTCTGCTAACTGTTGTGCATAAAACGCTTGTATTTCCTGTAACACAATCAAACCAAAGAACAGTTTATTAGTGTGGTGTGAAATTTCAATTTCGTTTACAGCCAATTTTTGAATTTTCCCATCTAAGGGAACTTCTTCAACTGTCATATGCCGCTTAACAAAAACGCTTTTTGTGTAGTCAATTGCAAAAACATGATTAGGGTTTCCACAATATAAGTTATAATACTTGCGATACTTGTTTATGGTCTCTCCATATTCATCTCTATCCAATGGAATTGAAATAGTTTTGCCTTCACCGTCCGAAAATACTTTTGTCAAGGCAACAACATCTCTTAGCCAAAGAGAAAACCCGAATATTGATGAAATGGTCGTTATGTCTTGAATGTAATGGCAATATTCATGAACGAAAGCAGGAATATCTTTTTGCTCAAAAAATCTGTCAGCTAACGTAAGATTAGAAATATCAGTTGAAAAAGTCCCTGCTTTGTAAGCTGCAAAATTGTGTTGTTCCATTTATGTCTGTCGGTTAAGGTTGGTAAGGTCGTTCGTAGGGTTTCCGCTAACGACCGAGGCTATGGGCACTGGCGGTTTGCGTGAGCATTCGCTGTCGCACAGCGACAAAGTGAATGCGGGCGCAAAACCCGCAAAGTGCACGTCAGCCAGCCTGTGAACATAGGCGTGTGTTAGCACCAGTTATTTTTTCAAGAATTCATACTCGTAAATTTTCTGCGTTATTTTGTCTGCAAGTTGATTTAATTTTTCTCGTAAGTCTGCAAGTAAGTTAGTGTACTTTTCGTCTGTACTTTTTGAGTTCATTATTCCTTTTGCACTTCGTCCTTGAAAATATTCTCTAATTTCATAGATATTTGCATTTACGTTTATGTCTTTTTGTAAATGATAATATTTCCAAAGTTCACGACCAGCGTCAAAAACTGTTTTTGCTTCGTCTGAAAATTGTAGAACTTCACGTTTATAAATCCCAATAGTTTTATTGTCGTCAAATAAACTGTTTGTTGCTTCAGTTTTTAGTTTACCATTTATGTAATCAGTCATAAAGTTACTTGCAAATTTTTCTTTTGCGTTTACTTCTTGTTCTGTAAATGGGATCCAATGATTTATACCAAATTTTGTTTGAATTTCATTTTTAAAAAGCGTAAAGGTTAAGCAATCATTATGAAATTCAATATCGTTTTTCCAATTGTTGTTTGGAAAAAGAAATTGGTCTCTGTCATTGAGCCAAGTTGCTTTAATACTCATTCTAACAGCAAAGCAGACACAAGCCTGTAATAAATTATTTTCGTAAATATCAATTCCACGAGGAACAGCAATTTGTTCTTTAATATTTCGAATTGTAATCCCATTTTGATTTTGAAAATCATTTCTGGTAACACCTTGCATCCAACCTAAATGAAAACCTGATTTTAATTTTATTGATATTACCCACTTACTAAAATACTCAATATTGTCATAAGATAATATTTTTTTTAAGCCATAAAAATCTCCGTTTTTATCAAAAACATCTGCATTAATTTCTTTAAAACTTTCTTTTATATTTAAGTCCCATATAAAAAATCCTATTGGAAACTTACCTTTTACATTGTCAAAAGTATCAGCAGGAACTAAAAAAATTTTCTCTAATCTTGCTTGGAAATATTTTCTAAAATCTATAAAATGAGAAGATTGCAAATTCTTTATAGTTGAGAAATTTGCAATTTTACAACTTGGAATTTCAAAATAAATACGAGTTAAAAACTGTGCAAATAACTCTCTATTTGCATCTGATAATTGTTTGTGATATTTATCGTGTATTCGGTTTTTGGCTACACTTGTTTTGTTTTTTCCTGTACCCGTTCTTTGTTTAATATCTCCACTTTCAGCATATGGTGGATTTATATAAATGATTAGTTTTTTACGTTTGTTTTCATCGTTTAATATGTCTTGTAAGCCTTGTGGAACTTTCGTTAATTCATCATTTAAAAAATCGAATTGGAAAACGTGATTTTCTAACAGGTTTGCACCGTGTTCAATACGTTCTTGCATTACGTTTACGTCTGCTTGGTCGAGTGTACTTGCCCAAATGTTGTATTTATTTGTCAAACCTGCAAGAAGATTGCCTGTGCCAGAGGCACAGTCCCAAATGTAATATTCTTCTTGCCAGTTTTCGCCTAATAAGTCAGCCAAATATTTCTGCGATAGTTCTACCCATTGAAATGGTGTAAAAAATGCTCCTTTTCGCTCTCTAATGTCTTGTGGCACAAGCAAATCTCTACGCTCAATTATGTAATCTTGAAATTGAACTAATGGTGGTCTTTTGTATCGTTTCCAAAAATGCAGATAGGTTTCTTTGTTTTTAATGTTGATTGTTGCATCAAACATTTGCTTAATGTTTTCCTTTGCAATTTTGTAGCCTTGATTTTGGAAAACAACAAACAAATTATCTCTTATGGAATTATCATCGTCAATTTTGTTAGTGTCTTTGTCGTCAACAAAAAGGTCTGCCAAATAAAAATCGCTGTCTAAAATATTTGCTTTTTTTAAATCGTCCCAGTTTACGTCTATGTTTGGTTTGATAATTTCGAGCCAACGTAAATAAATTGGAATGAAATTGTTTTTGTCAATTTTTATTTTACTTGTTTCTGTTGCTTTTGCAATGTTGTTTGCAATAAAGATTTTTAAATCTTTTTCGTCTTTTTGATAGTCGTAAACGTAAGAATTTGTTTTTAAGGTTGCTTCAATTCTGTTTTTTACCAGTTTAAATTCTTTTGTTTCGTGGTTACTTGGTGTAACGTTCCAATTAAAGTCGTTTAAGTAAAAAATATCTTGAATACTTATGTAAGAAACAAAAGCAATTTTCTTGAAATCAAAAGCACCTAAAAAAGCTGGTGGCAATGTTTTGTCAAAAGTTCTGGCTTTTCCAATTGTCAATACTAACTGTACAAACATAGTAGTAACATCAAAATTCCCTGTTTTTGCTTCTGCCCAAAGCAATGGTGTTCTTCCAAATATGTTCGTTTGTTTTGGAAAAACAGTGAAGTCAATATTCCCTAAAATTTCTGTTGTGTCAAAGTGACTAAACCAGTCATTCCCAACTTTGTTTTTTAGCTCCTCTTCTCGTATATTTTTGTACTTCATTTTATAATAAGTTTCGTCTTTTCTTTTTTTTTCTATAATTGGTGCTAACGACCGAGGCTATGGGCATTTGGCGGTTTGCGGGAGCGTTCGCTGTCGTGGAACGACAAAGTGAATGCGGGAGCAAAACCTGCCAATTGCACTTCAGCCAGCCAATGACCATAGGCGTGTGTGTGCGCCCTGCATGAGCTGGACGCACACGCTGCAAGCAATTGAAAAATTGCAAATATACAATTATTTTTAGTTAAACTAGTTTTGCAGCGTGTGCAATTTTTCCAGAGGGTGCAAGTCCCTTACAGGCGGAGGTAACGCCCCGAACTGTTAGTAAGTCGCAAGGTGGCTTATCGTGAGGTATGCACTGAAGGAAGCGAGACTACAAACTCCGGTACTGACGAACAGAAACGACATATGAGGCATATTTGTTTTGGGTAAGCAAGCACACCATTGTAACGCCCAAAGAACAACAAAGGGACAAGTATGTAGATGTCGCAGTGATTGGATGAAGGAAGAAGCTCTTACCAGGGGAGGTCTTGACAATTAATAATTGATAATGAACAATTGATAATTAAAAGTCAAGAAGTCAGCAGAGGTCATAGTAGTTACAGGGTAACGAGCTGACAGAAGTAATTCGTAAAGTCGGAAGTCTCACAAGGTAATGAAGGGCTGAACGTCAAGATGTTTCCAATGCCGTATGGATTCTGGCAACAGATAGCCATGCAGTAAGCGAGACAGCGTGAAAAAAGAAAAGAAACAAGTAACCCGCAATGATTGAACAAGTAGTAAATCCGCAAAACATGATGCGAGCTTACAGTCAAGTGAAACGCAACAAAGGCTCTGCTGGCGTTGATGGCATGACTGTGGATGAACTGTATTCTTACCTGACTAATAACAGGGAAAGTATAGAGACCGCATTGCGTAACGGCACTTACTTGCCACAAGCCATTCGGGGGGTAGCGATACCCAAGAGCCATGGGAAGACTAGATTGTTAGGTATTCCTACGGTAGTAGACCGCTTGCTCCAACAAGCCGTAGGACAGGTGGTAGCCAATCGTTTTGAACTAAGGTTTGAAGATTACAGTTATGGATTTCGTTACAACAAGAACGCCCACCAAGCGGTACTCAAAGCACAGGAATATATCAACACAGGACTACAAGACATTGTCGACATTGACCTCAAGTCATTCTTCGATGAAGTAGACCATTGTATCTTACTCCAATTGCTTTATCGCAAGGTAAAATGTAGGCTCACGCTCCGCCTGATTCGCAAATGGTTACGTGCTCCCATTCTAATCGATGGGAAACTTACCAAACGCCGAAAGGGCTTGCCACAGGGTAGTCCCCTCAGTCCGTTACTGTCTAATATCATGCTTGATGAGTTAGACAAGGAATTGGAACGCAGAGGACTGAAATACGTACGGTATGCCGATGACTTTAGCATTTACTGCAAAAGTCAGTACCAAGCCCGAAAGGTAGGCAATGAGATATACCTCTTTTTGAGAGATAAACTCAAACTGCCAATCAACAGGGAGAAAAGCGGTATCCGTCGTCCAGTAAACTTTACGCTGTTGGGTTACGGATTTGTACCCACTTACGTAAAAGGAGAGCGAGGTAAATACCAATTGATTGTAGCGGACAAAAGCTGGAATAGCTTGAAACAGAAACTCAAAACGATTACAAGGAAAACTACTCCAATGACCTTTGACGAGCGTATCTATAAACTCAAAGAAGTACAACGAGGATGGCTTCAATACTTCCGTTTGGCAAGTATTCAGGGCAAACTCACGGCTTTGGATGGATGGCTACGCAACAGGCTTAGGTATTGCATTTGGAAACAATGGAAGAAGCCTGAACGAAGACGGAAAAACCTGATTCGGTTGGGAGTAAACCAAGACGATGCATACAGTTGGAGTAGAACTCGAAAAGGGGGGTGGGCGGTAGCCCAAAGCCCTATCCTTACTACCACCATTACGCTCGACCGCTTGCGAAAGCGAGGTTATGAATCTTTACTTACTTATTACCAACATTTCACGCCTTATCTTGGCGAACCGCTGTATACGAGACCCGTACGTACAGTGGTGTGAGAGGCTCTCCCAGTCGGCTAACTACCGACTGGGCAGTCTACTCGATTAGCGGATGCCCTTCTTTCCTTCCAATGCGGTGTCGTGTCAAGTTTGGACATAACCTTATTCATTTTTTATTTCCAAAGTGTTTTGCCAAAGTCCAAATGAATGTGCAGCCATTCCATATTGGCAAGTTATCTTCTTTTCGTTTTTAACTATTTCCCAAGGAGCAGTTTTACAAGTATAGTCGTCTCCAATTTGAGGTCTGACATGACAGTTGTCATAGAGAGGGCATGAACATCTATCATTCAGTTGTTCGTGGTTTTCTGAACAGAGTAAATCATATAAAACTCTGTGAGACCATATAGTTGTTGCGGCTTCAAAATTCTTGATAAATTCTTTGTCCTCATCGTCAGAGTTTGTTGAAACTGTCCGACAAAGAACACCGTTATTTAAGTATGCTGGAGATGGGAAACACTGAAAGAAAAGTGCAAAATCTTTCCAGTGCATAACGAATGACATTGAAAAGAAAGTAGGAGAGGTAATTTCTTTTAGTCCATAAACGGTTTTTATCTGTGTCAAATACCACCCGATTGCCTCAGAAAGATACTTTCTTCCTGGTCCATTAGACCACATCTCTAAATCAGGCAAAATATTTTCTAAAGCTATTTCTGTCGAGTAGGAGCATTTTTTACTGCAGCTCTCAACGACTGCAATTAAATCAGTTTTATCGTCTCCCCAATATGAAACCTTTTTGTCTTTTAATTCTTCCAAAACTTCTAAGAAAACAGATGTCGCTTGAACAGTATCCAAACAAAGGTCTAAAAGCAAAAATTTTGTTTCTAAGTCTATGTCAATATTATGTTGTTGAAAT
>CAIUKZ010000265.1 GCA_903899865.1 uncultured Bacteroidales bacterium
CTAGTGGGTATGCATTTTGCTGGGTAAGTTTGAGAAGATGAACCACCAGTACCACCAGTGCCAGTGTAAGTAGCTATTGAAGCAGCGCTCAAATCCAGCTTTAGGAGTGATGTTAAATTCCCCATGCTTTTAAAATCTCGAGCATCAATGGTTCCTTTTACGATTAATTCTGTGATGGTTGTAAGTTCTGTTGGTGTGAAAGTAAGTGTGCCAGCAGTTGCAACATTTTTAGTGACAGGAGGTTGTCCAAAGGTGATGACGCAATACGTCAAAAGGACTACTGAAAGTAGATACTTTTTCATGGTGATTTTCAATAAGTTAGTTTTAGATTTAAAGAGGAAATCGAATGCAAATTTAATTCAAAAATGACTGATTGATACTCAATAAGTGTATGTTTAACACTAAAATAATTATCAGACATCAAAGTTGTAATATTTTTGCAAAAAAATCAGATTGTTTTTTAACAGTTTGTTTCTAAAGTTGCCAAAAAAAATAATTTGATTTCATCATAGTTGTAACAGTATTGTTTCTGAAATGTTCATGAGAGAAAAAATATTAGATTTGACTGACATTTTTGCATGAAATATTGTTGTATAATCAAATGGTATCATTTTTGACTAATTTTAATTGACATTTTGATGAATTATGTTGTATATTAATGAATGACATTGTAATTATTTATATATTTGTAGAAAAGTAATAGAAAGGGGGTATTATGATAGTCAGGTATTCACAGCAGTTGCAGGATGCATTGAGCTTTAGTGTCCAAGAAGCTGAACGATTGGGTAATAAATATGTCGGGCCTGAACATTTGTTACTTGGTATTCTTCGTGTTGGGGTTGGTAAAGCCATCGACATCATGAATTTTTCGCACATTGATCTTGCGAAAATAAAACAAACGATAGAAATCCAAATTCGAACAGACTTGGAGCCAACAGGTGAGGAGATACCTGTGTTGAAAAGCACAGATAAAATAAAAAAAATCATGGAACTTGAAACTCGTTCAGTAGCCGCTCAAATAGCTGATACAGAACATTTATTATTAGCGATTATGAAAGAAAAAAATAATATAGCAAATGATGTGCTATCAGAAGAACAACTGACTTATGATATGGTAAAGGGTTATATCCTTGAACCAAAGGATATTCAATTCAGTTCCGGATTTAATGATGATGACGAAGACGAAGACGACGATTTGCGTAAGAAGAAATCAGCCACCACTGGTGCTAAGCAGAGTGAAACACCTGCTTTGGATACTTTCGGAACGGATATCACCAAGGCTGCACTGGAAAACAGATTAGATCCAATTGTGGGGAGGAATACCGAGATTGAGCGTTTGGTTCAGATTCTAAGTCGCAGGAAGAAGAATAATCCTGTACTAATTGGTGATCCAGGTGTAGGAAAATCTGCTATTGTGGAGGGATTGGCACTGAGAATTATTCAACGAAGGGTGTCGCGTGTGCTGTTTGATAAGCGTGTGATATCGTTGGACATGGCATCCATAGTGGCTGGTACAAAATATCGCGGACAGTTTGAAGAGCGTATCAAAGCCATTTTGAATGAATTGTCAAAAAATCCAGATGTGATTTTGTTCATCGATGAGATTCATACCATAGTTGGTGCTGGAGGTGCTCCTGGTTCTTTGGATGCTGCCAATATGCTTAAACCAGCATTGGCACGGGGCGAAATTCAGTGTGTTGGAGCTACCACTTTGGATGAGTACCGTAAAACCATCGAAAAAGATGGTGCTTTGGAACGCAGATTTCAAAAAGTGATGGTTGATCCTACTACCGCTGATGAAACTTTGCAAATTCTCGAAAATATACAAGATAGATATGAATACCATCATAATGTTCGATATACGCCTGATGCTATAAAAGCTTGTGTGCGCCTGACAGATAGGTACATTACTGATCGTTGTTTTCCTGACAAAGCCATAGATGCTTTGGATGAAGCTGGTTCAAGAGTACATATTGGTACTGTATCTGTGCCAAAAGAAATTGAAGACTTGGAAAAAAGAATTGAAGATTTGCGCAAGGAGAAGATGAAAGTGCTTTCTGAGCAACGCTATGAATTGGCAGGTCCTATTCGTGATCAAGAAAAACAAAATCAATACATGCTCGAAGATGCCATCAAACGCTGGGAAAAGGAGTCTCAACTCAATCCTGAAACAGTGGATGAAGAACAAGTGGCTGAAGTGGTGGCGATGATGTCGGGCATTCCCGTGCAACGAATAGCTCAAGCTGAAGGACTTAAACTTCGTCAAATGAAAGAAGTGCTTCAAGGTAGAGTGATAGGTCAGGATGAAGCTGTAAATAAGATTGTAAAAGCGATACAACGTAATAGAATTGGGCTTAAAGACCCAAACAAGCCAATAGGAACATTTATTTTTCTTGGACCTACGGGCGTTGGTAAAACTCACTTGGCTAAAATTTTGGCCGAATTTATGTTTGATAGTGTTGACTCGTTGATTCGTGTGGATATGAGCGAGTATATGGAGAAATTCAGTGTTTCTCGTTTGGTTGGTGCGCCTCCAGGATATGTGGGGTATGAAGAGGGAGGTCAGTTGACAGAGAAAGTGCGCCGAAAACCCTATTCCATTGTGTTGCTAGATGAAATTGAAAAAGCACATCCTGATGTGTTTAATATTCTTCTGCAGGTGATGGATGAAGGCAGATTGACTGATAGTTTAGGTCGTAGGGTCGATTTCAAAAATACCATTCTGATAATGACTTCTAATGTGGGAACACGTCAGTTGAAGGATTTTGGTAAAGGGGTCGGTTTTTCCACCAACGAATCGCCTGAGTTGGACTCAGAGTATTCGAAAGGTGTTATTCAAAAAGCGCTTAACCGTGCTTTTGCTCCTGAGTTTTTGAATCGCGTGGACGATGTGATTATGTTTGATCAATTGAGCAAAGAGTCTATTTTTTCTATTATTGATTTGGAGCTAAAAGGAATATTTGGTCGTGTCACCGCATTGGGATATAAACTTGAATTGGCAGATGATGCAAAAGACTTTATTGCCGAGAAGGGTTATGATGTGCAGTTTGGGGCGCGTCCATTGAAGAGATCTATTCAGAAATACATCGAAGACGAATTGGCAGAAGTAGTGCTGGGTGGAGAATTGGAAGTAGGAGATACTATCAGAATGTACCTAGATGCTACAACCAGTCAAATCAAAGCTCAAATAGTTAAAGCTGTACCAGAGCTAAATGCTTAGGTGAAATATAAATGTATTAACTAATACCGTTAGACAAACGAAAGAAAGGTCTATGCATCTATAAATGATGGATAGACCTTTGTTTATTGCATGATAATGCTCGGTGAGGGGGTGCTTTCA
>CAIUKZ010000266.1 GCA_903899865.1 uncultured Bacteroidales bacterium
AAGAATACAAAATCAATTACTTAATGTAATTGCCTAGATTTTCTATAGTAGTTTCAATGGCAATTTATCCAAAAATATACAAACCATATACAATTTGTCTATAACCACCACTTCTGAGCGACACCCTCCAGAGTCCCCCATAGCAGAACTACCCCCCAACCATTGCGATTTCCCGAATACCATATTTTTCTGGAAAGGGTCGTGGGTTAATTTTTGCCTCATTGCTGGGCCATTTTTAAAAACCGATTTGAATTTAACCCGCTTTTTTTCTAATACATTCCAAATAAAAATGGTTTTTAAAAAAACCTTACCTCAACCGCAGCCCCAGCATATAAGCGTCTGTAGAAGGAATCAAATCCCAGAAATCTTGAATCTCACCGCCACAAGATTCTTCATATATTCCAGCTACCTCAAACAAATCTGGTTGAATCCAGATTGTACCATTAGGAGACGGATTTGATTGGGTAGATCGGAGTTTGTTTTCGACATGAATAGTCTTGTTCATGTCAGTACTTATTGAACTCTAGAAAATATCAATAGGCTCTCTGCGATCTAGTATCTATGCCCTTCTAGACGATAATGACTTTCCATTTTCAAAAACTGTCCTCACATCGGAACATGACCTTCTACAACTACGAGATTACGAACTCAAAAGTCGAATAGTGGGGAATGCTGCTACTCCAACTTCTTTGATTCCTTCATAAATCAAATTGACACTTCAGTTGGAGAAAATGCTGCCGCCGACGGAAGGACGATAGACGTTCCCGCCCTTGTTACCAAGTCTGGTGACGACACAGCTCCCACCAAAAACGGCACTTCAAACAAACGACCGTTCAAAACAAATGTCAACGGCTCAATTTTTGCAGGGTCACAGAGATTGACTAATGCATCTCGAATTGTGTCTGCATGAGCACAAACACAGGACATCAACAGAACCAAAACAATTCGGAAGAGTGTGGTCATTGGGGGTGGTTATCAGTCCTAGATCAGAAACGCCAGTGCTAGATTCTACGATCCTGTGTAGGGTGTAGACCATTGCCTCCCCATCCACTTTCATCATTCCAAACTAACTAGGATTACGCTTTGCGACCTCTGCCAATATAGGTTTAATTGCTTCTTTTAGCCCCTCTAGATCGAAAGAAGTGAAGAAAGATGACTCGCCGTGTGGCGTTAGTTGTATAAGTAGCGTTTTAGATTCGATAAGGCGATCAATAAACCAATTTACACCACTTGGATAAAATATCGTTTCATGGTCATTTGAAATTTCGCATTTATACGATCTCGGCTCTTCTTTATCCATACGCATCGTTACTGTTGTTGATCCAGTACCAATGAAAATCCCGTAATTAATAGAGCAGGTCAGAGACCCTTCCTTAAAACGAATAAACAAAGTGGGGCGAATTACTTTGTTGCCCACTTTAGCTGATTGTTCTGAGTCTTTGTAAATAGTCAGAATCGTTTTATCATCTAAAGGCGACACCTCACTTTTAAAAGACCAGCTTCCGCTATCTTGATTTGCTTCGTTAGCAGTCGTTATTACTCCTGGGTCAGACTTGCGAATACTTGACGCTAGAGAATCATATGCAGCCAATCGTTCATCTCTGCTCTGAATCGCTGCACAAACACTGATTTTTTTATCAAGGTCTTGATACTTTATGGCAAATCCTAATGCCGCAAATAAAACTAACCCAAGTCCACACAATAGAAAAATGTACTTCATTGATGTGACCCCATTTTAGATTCACGACAGACTATATTGCAACATTTGCGATTGTCCGCCCAAACTGCGAAGCCAATCCCTCAATCTAGAGCACTGTATCTCCTGCTCCATTTTGTAGAGGAAAGTTAGTGGCAGATTTTATAACCATCTACTTTCATGTAAAGTTATGCAGCCATTGCCAATTCTTGCTCCATGGCAGCTTTGACACGTTGAATTGTGCTGTATCCCTTATCGGAGATTTTTCCAGCATGACGAATTGAGTGTCCTTGCTTCAACAGCTTCACTACATCCGTGTGTTTCTTGAGAAAACTATCTCGATCCATTCCTGTTCCCACTTTTCGCCCAAGTTTGACTCCCTTACGACGAGCCTCGTCTAAACCAGATTTTATGCGGTCTCGCAGGACTTCGACTTCATTTCTGGCTAGTTTAGATAGCATCGACAGCATCAAAGAAGCAGCAGGATTACGTTTACCATTACTCAAGAGGGTCTCCACGGCTTGAGAATGCCAATACAAACTCACACCCCACGATTCTAGGTTTTCAACAAACCGATGGAGAGTGCTGTTTCTACGAGCCACGCGACTTATTTCATGCACTAAAACTTTGGTGATCTGTTTTGTGGATGCGAGTTCTTCGATTCTCTTGAGACCAACCCTGTCATCAACGGAAGCTATACCCGAAACGCATTCCTCCACGATTTCAACAATCTGGTAGTTTTTCGATTCGGCATATGCAGACAACTCCGAGACCTGTCGGGTGGT
>CAIUKZ010000267.1 GCA_903899865.1 uncultured Bacteroidales bacterium
CTGACCTGATTATCGTTTCACTTGGAACCAACGAAGCCTTTGGTGGAAGCTTCAATAAATCGGGATTTGTGTCTCAAATGGATGCGATGGTCACTGAATTAAAAGCTCACAATCCCAATGCAGTCATCATGCTCACGACACCTGCAGAGGTGTACATCAAAAAAAAAGGCGCGAAGAAAAAGGATGGTCAGTGCTCCAAATCGAAATTGTGACTTAGTAGCTGACGCCATTGTGGAATATGCTTCGGCGCATCATCTGCCCGTCTGGGATATGAACAGGATAACAGGCGGTGAGGGTTCAGCTAAAACATGGTTGACTCATGACTTTTTGCGACCAGACAGAATCCATTTTACCGAAGCTGGATATGCTATTCAAGGTGATCTTTTTTTCAAATCATTCATCAGTAATTACAATTCGTATGTGGAATCTAGACATTGACAAAGTGCTCGAATTGCTTACCTACAATCCCAAGGAGCCGTTAATATTCAGCAGTGGGCTATTTCTATTTGTTTTCCTTGGTTTTTTGATGGTTTACAACCTGGTGAAACGCAAGTTTGATTTAAAAATAGCCTGGGTGACGCTTTTTTCCTATTATTTCTACTACAAGTCAAGTGGGATATTTTTCTTGTTGCTTTTCTTTGTAAGCGTGACCGATTTCGTTATCGGCAATGCCATTGTGTCCCGCAAAACACAGTTGGGCAAGAAAATGCTGGTTTTCGTGTCCGTATCACTACATATAGCGTTACTTAGCTATTTCAAGTATTTCAATTTTCTAGTGGAACTGATTTCGTCCATTACCCATTCGCATTTTGAATTTCAGCATATTTTCTTGCCAGTTGGCATTTCGTTTTACACCTTCCAGTCCATGAGCTACATCATTGATGTGTACAGAGGTCACCTTCAACCTCTCAAGCGCTTTGTGGATTATACTTTCTTTGCATCGTTTTTCCCACAGTTGGTGGCAGGACCTATTGTCCGCGCTGTTGATTTTGTGCCACAGATTTACACCAATAATACAGTCACCAAGGAGATGTTTGGACGTGGTGTATTTCTCATCATGACAGGTCTTTTTAAGAAAGCCATTATTTCGGATTACATCAGCCTTAATTTTGTAGATCGTATTTTTGACAATCCGCTTTTGTACACCGGATTTGAGAATCTGATGGGAGTGTATGGCTATGCACTGCAGATTTATTGTGATTTCTCGGGCTATTCGGACATGGCTATTGGTATAGCTTTGTTGCTAGGTTTTCATTTCAAAGCCAATTTTAATTCGCCCTATAAATCAGCCACCATCACTGAATTTTGGCATCGGTGGCACATCTCACTTTCTACATGGCTGAAAGATTATTTATACATCTCATTGGGTGGCAATAGAAAGGGAAAGTTCAGAACGTACCTGAATCTTTTTATCACCATGCTCATAGGTGGTCTGTGGCATGGTGCATCGCTAAAATTTGTTTTTTGGGGGGCGCTACACGGTGTGGCTTTGGGCGTCCATAAGTTCTGCCTAGGATTATTCCCCAAGTTGCAAGCTACGGGTGACAAAATGAAATGGTGGAGCAAAACACTGGGTGTAGTACTGACTTTTAATATCGTTTGCTTCGGCTGGATTTTCTTTAGAGCTGGCAGTTTTGATATTGGTATTCAGGTCATTAATCAAATAGTCTATTCTTTCCATCCTGAAATTATTGGCGAATTTATCACTGGCTATAAATACGTATTTTCATTGATAGTACTTGGCTATTTTCTGCATTTTGTGCCACAGAGTTGGGAGGATTTTTCCTGCAAAACGGTAACTAACATGCCCGTAGTAGCGCAAGCAATCCTACTGACCCTGCTGATAGTTTTTATTTTTCAAATCAAATCTGCTGTAATTCAGCCTTTTATTTACTTCCAATTTTAACAATTACTAAACAGATATTTATGAAAAATCAATTATTAATATCCTTACTCACCCTGTATAGTGTATTATTTTTTACTGTTCTATTTGTTTTTATTTCAAACCAATTGGGAATAGATATTAACTCCATCTTTGTTTGGATTTTGATAGTTAGTATGATAGGAGTTGTTATTTATTTAATTGTTAGTCAAATTAATCCAAATAAAATAGAAGGCAAATTGATCTCAAGTAAATTAACACCACTATACAAGTTTATTGTACCTTTAACAAGTTTTCTTGCATTTGTTTTTTATACTAGCCTTTATTTGCTACGACTTATTTCATCATTTGAACAAACTGTAATAATAGCTTTTGATTTATTTTGTTTAACATTCTTGATTGCTAGTTTTTTTCCATCAAGCCCTTTTGCTTGGTATTGTAAATTGTATTTATGTGAAGATAAACTTGTGGTTGATGATTATTTTAAATGTACAGAAATCAAATATAGAGATATCGTTAATTTAGAGTGTTCACTTTTCAAAACTTATAGAATTGAAGTTGTGATTGATAACAAAAAGAAAAGTTATTATTTTATACCGACAGTGCTAGTCGCGATTTTACTGTTTTACACTCCACCAGGCATAAAAAAGATTAAAGAAATAGTAAAACGGAACAAATAAATTGCTCTTTTGGTGCCTTCTTCAGTGTACCACGATAATGAGTATAAATACCTGTTTTCATTGATAGTACTTTTCTATTTTCTGCATTTTGTGCCACAGATGTGGGAGGATTTCTCCTGCAAAACAGTAACTAACATGCCCATAGTAGCACAAGCAATCTTACTGACCCTATTGATAGTTTTTATTTTTCAAATCAATCTTGCTGTGATTTAACCGTTTATTTACTTTCAATTTTAATAGAAATTTCACATCGTGTTACAAGAAATATTTTCGTACTATCAAAAAACAAATTACTTTTGTTGTACAATCAGTTAATATAACTTGTACAAATAATAACTTCTACAAATCATGGGAAAAGTATTGATTATTGGCGCCGGTGGCGTGGGTACTGTGGTGGCTAACAAAGTAGCTCAAAACACGGATGTATTTACAGAAATCATGTTGGCTAGTCGCACCAAGTCCAAATGCGATGCCATCGCTGCGGATGTAAAGACTAGATTCGGCGTGGAAATAAAAACGGCTCAAGTGGATGCAGATGTGGTGCCTGAGTTAGTAGCACTTCTCAAGGATTTCAAACCAGAATTGCTCATCAATGTAGCGCTTCCATACCAAGACCTTACAATCATGGATGCTTGTTTGGAAGCTGGTGTCAACTACTTAGATACCGCCAACTATGAACCAAAAGATGAGGCTCACTTCGAGTACAGTTGGCAATGGGCCTATCAAGACAAATTCAAAGCGGCAGGACTAACTGCTATTTTGGGTTGCGGGTTTGACCCTGGTGTGACTAGCGTTTATACCGCCTATGCTGCCAAACATCACTTTGATGAGATTCAATACCTTGACATTGTGGACTGCAACGCGGGTGATCATGGCAAGGCTTTTGCGACTAACTTCAACCCCGAAATCAATATCCGTGAGGTGACTCAGCGTGGAAAATACTGGGAAAATGGTGCTTGGGTAGAAACAGATCCACACGAGATACACAAAGCGCTCACCTACCCAGAAGTGGGACCTAAAGAATCGTATGTGATTTACCACGAAGAATTGGAGTCATTGGTTAAAAATTTCCCAACTCTCAAACGCGCTCGTTTTTGGATGACCTTTGGGCAAGAGTACCTGACTCACCTGCGTGTGATTCAAAACATTGGCATGGCTCGCATTGACGAAGTAGAATACAATGGACAAAAAATTGTTCCTATCCAATTCCTAAAAGCTGTTCTTCCTAATCCGGGTGACTTAGGCGAAAACTACACAGGTCAAACTTCCATTGGATGTCGCATCAAAGGCTTGAAGGACGGCAAAGAAATGACTTACTATGTGTATAACAACTGTAGCCACGAAGCCGCTTACAAAGAAACAGGAGCACAAGGCGTGAGCTATACCACCGGTGTACCAGCTATGATAGGTGCGATGATGTTCTTCAAAGGCGAATGGCGCAAAGCTGGCGTTTTCAACGTGGAAGAATTCAATCCTGACCCATTCATGGAGCAGCTCAACATCCACGGTCTACCTTGGCACGAATTGCACAACATTGACCTCGAATTATAAACGGATGAAACACTCATGTCCAAAATAAAAAATTGGACTCAAAAGAGAATTGAAAATCAACGAAGTTAATGATTATCCATCACAGATTCGCTCTTAAAGTCCCCGCAGTTTATCCCGTCATAAACGGGAGGGGCTTGGGGAGGCTTAATTTAATCCAAATGAAACACTCAACCATAGCCATTTTCGTTTTTCTACTGGTGGCCTGCACAAGCAAGGCGCCAGTAGATTATTCTACGCAGTGGACACAACTTCAAACGTCGATTACTTACGGCGCGGACAATGTCACTGTAGTATCCATGACAGATAATGCCTATGATGCAAGTGGTCGGTTGGTAATGGTGAGTAAATATTCCAATGGAAATCAAGAGTCCAATCTAGTCTCCAAGGATCATCAATACTCGTATGCTGACAAACTGTTGACTTACACCCAAGACTTATACACCAACGGACAAGTTTCATTTACCACCAAATACAAAATCAAGTACATGGATCCCTACTGGTCAAGACCAGATACTATCATAGCTTATACTTCTGATGGTGTGACAGAAACAGGTAGGACCGAATACACTTATGATAGCCAGTATCGTAAGATAGGGGTTGTTAATAAGTTGAAGTCTGTTGTAGTGTCCAAATCGCTTCATTATAGCTATTCGGCGAAATCAGTCGATTATACTACTGTCAATTTTACGTTAAACGGTGACACCATTTCAAAGATCAAGTACAAAGACACCTATTTTGATGGCAATGGTGCAAAGCTTCAAAGCAGTATCGTTTATGCTACGGATAGTACTACCGAAGACTCTAAAATAGAAAACACCTACGATGGGGAAGGAAAGATAATTTTCAGTTATAACTATGTCAAGGGAGTCCTTGTCTCCAAATCCCATGATTACACCTACAATGGTAAAGAAGTCACGTTCTTGTTGGATAATTACAGTAATGGTGTTGTAACTTCTACGATAAAAAACAAATACATTTATTTTAAATAATTCCAACATGGAATATACTAATATCCCCTCCCCTTGTTTCGTCCTTGACGAAGTGGCTTTCAGACGAAATCTGACACTCATTCAGTCGGTAAAGGAACGTGCAGGTGTAGAGATTATACTTGCTTTTAAGGCGTTTGCCATGTGGAGTGCGTTTCCCATTGTGCGGGAATATATTCCTTATTCTACGGCTAGTTCGCTGGCTGAGGCACGACTGGCGTATGAAGAGATGGGCAGCCCAGCGCATACCTATGGACCTGCCTATACAGACAAGGAGTTTCCACAGATAATGGCCTGTAGTAGCCACATTACATTCAATTCACTTACCCAGTTTTCCCATTTTTATCCTCAGACTGTTGGAAAAAATATCTCTTGTGGATTGCGCATTAATCCTGAGTTTTCGGATGTGGAGACCGATTTGTACAATCCATGTGCGCCTGGTTCAAGACTCGGTGTGGTAGCCGATTTACTGGGCGACCAACTGCCAGATGGAGTAGAGGGTCTTCATTTTCATACTTTGTGTGAGTCAGACTCACATGATTTGGAACGCACACTGCAAGTAGTTGAGGCGAAATTCGGTAAGTATTTTTCACAGATTAAATGGCTCAATATGGGTGGTGGTCACCTCATGACTCGCGAAGGATATGATGTGGATCATCTGATAGGGCTACTGCAAAACTTCAAAGCTAAGTACCCACACATCCAATTGATTTTAGAGCCGGGTAGTGCGTTTGCGTGGCGTACAGGTGTGCTCGTTTCCACCGTGGTGGACATCGTTGAAAATCGAGGCATTAAAACCGCCATGCTGGATGTGTCATTCTCATGCCACATGCCCGACTGCCTGGAGATGCCTTACAAGCCTGCAATCATTGGTGCTACCGATGCTATGGAAGGAAAACCCACTTATCGCATGGGTGGCAACAGCTGTCTTTCGGGCGATTTCTATGGAGATTGGTCGTTTGAACAGGAATTAAAAATCGGTGACCGTGTGGTGTTTGAGGATATGATTCATTACACCATGGTGAAAACCACCATGTTTAATGGCGTGTCGCACCCAAGTATCGGTATCTGGACCAAGGATAATGAGTTTAGACTGGTTAAGGAATTTGGATATGAAGATTATAAAAACAGGATGTCGTAGGGAATTAAAATTGAAAATTGAAAATTGAGGAATGACACAACAGCACCTTTCGGTATTATTATGCTGTCAATCTTTATTTACAAGTGATTCTGTGTGTTTTCAAAAATTGAAGCAAGATACAATTTGCCGAAAGGCAAACTATGTATGTTCTTAGTTTTGCTTTTTGAATAGCTTGATGTGTTCCATGTGTTTCCTTTTGTGACTTTTGTGGTTTAATTTTCTGCATGGGTTTTACTCACCTTGTTGGTTATAGAACCGAATTTATTTATAAATTTGCAGTCGTAAATGCTTCGTTTCTATGATCTTGAATAATTGAGCAAAGTATTCAGTGTTTTCCAACTTTTCATTCAAAGTTAATATTTAGACCTATATTTTATGTACCCACAATCTTTACCGCCATTTTTAATTCCATTTATCGCTATCATTACTATTTGGGAAGTGATATGGAAGCTGTTTGCACTCTGGAAATCTGCTCGCAACGGTCAAAAAGTTTGGTTTGCCAGCATTCTATTGCTCAATACCATTGGCATTCTTCCAATTATCTACCTCGTAATTATGAAAAGAAGAGAAAAAGCCGAAGCTCCTACAGCTGAATTTGAAATCTAAGAATATGCAAAAAAGCACCTGAATTTATTTCAAGTGCTTTTTTGGTTGATAGGTTATTTTGGGATTTTCAAATCACGCTGATATATTTTCCTGCCCTTTAATAATCTCCATGCTGTCTGATGCTATCATAAACTCTTCATCAGTTGGTATAATCACTACCTTTACTTTAGAACTTGGCTTACTGATAACTATTTCAGATGCCTGACAGCTAGCATTTAGCTCATAATCCAGTTCAATGCCCATAAATTCCAATCCCTTCAACACATTTTGACGGGTATTAGCATGATTTTCGCCCACTCCACCAGTAAAGACGATGATGTCAACGCCTTCAAGTGCCGAAGCATACGCGCCGATGTATTTTTTAATTTTGTATTGATATATTTCAAGTGCCAGCTTAGCTCGTTCGTTACCTGCTTGAATGGCTTTGCTCAAATCACGCATATCAGACGATACACCCGACACACCGAGCAGACCGCTGTGTTTATTGAAAAGTGTAGAAACAGACGCGGAACCAATCATCTCTTTTTCCATCAAAAAGGTGACAACGCCCAGATCCACATCGCCCGAACGAGTGCCCATCATCAATCCTTCAATGGGAGTAAAACCCATAGAGGTATCTACTGATTTGCCGTTTTTTATTGCTGCCAATGATCCTCCATTTCCAATATGCACCGTGATGATTTTTGTGCTGTTATAGTCCATCTCCAGAAACTCACATGCCCGCTTGGACACATAACGATGGCTGGTGCCATGAAAACCATATCGGCGAATGCCATATTTCAAATATAGCGAATAGGGAATGCCATAAATGTAGGCATATTCGGGCATCGTTTGATGAAATGCTGTGTCAAAAACGCTAATCTGTGGTACCGAAGGAAGTAATTCCTGAATGGCTTTAATGCCGGCAAGATTGGGCGGATTGTGAAGGGGTGCAATTTTGATGCATTCTTCTATTTTGCTGATTACTTCGTCAGTGATTAGTACACTGGTGTTAAATGCTTCTCCACCATGAACAACACGATGCCCAACGGCTTCAATCTCATCCAATGAACTCAAACAGCCATGTTTTTCGCTTGTGAGTACACCAAGAATATACTCTATAGCTATTTGATGCTCAAGTATTTCACCTTTCAATTGCACTTTTTGACCATCTCTACGAGTGTGTTTTAGAACTGAGCCTTTCATCCCAATCTTTTCTACCAATCCAGATCCCAATTCTTCATTGGAAGTAGCCATGTCAATCAACTTGTACTTTACGGATGAGCTCCCGCAATTTAATACTAATACTTTCATTGGTTTATAATTAAGCCCCCTAAATCTCCGCTCCCGTTCATGACGGGATAAACTGCGGAGACTTTAAGAGCTGATTTGTTGTGAATAATCAGACCCTTGTCCTAACTCATAATTTGAATAGGTGTGGTATCACCGTTTGTACTTTAGTTGATAATATTACCAAATTCATCATAGTTGTAAAATCCTTTCCTACGGCTGATTCCTAGATGTTTAGCACGAAGAAGCCGTAGTAGAACTGGTGATGGTTTGTATTTCAACAGTCCGTATTCATCGTACAGATTGTCAAACAGACGAACAATTTTCTCTATCCCAAATTGATCTGCAGTGCGGAACACTCCTTGTCTGTGTCCAAATCCGACAGTGAGCACCCTGTCAATGTCTTCCATGGAGGCAATACCCTCCATAAGTATAGAGCACGCTTCATTGAGTTGGATGAGAAACATGCGCACGCTCACAAGCCCTGATGACTCCATCACCGAAACGTACTGATGATTAATAAAACGAGCAAATTTTGTTATTTTCTCAAATGTTTCATCCGAGGTTTTTAATCCACGCACTACTTCTATGATGTTTGAGTCTGGCACGTTGGATAAGAAATGTAACCCAATACATCTGTCCTGATATTCCAATTCTGAGGCTAAGTCAGTAACAATCACTGTACTTACATTGGATGCAATGATGGCATTGCTTGTAAGCACTTTTTCGAGTTGAAAGAATACTTCCTTGCGTTGAGTCAAACGTCTTTCACCTGTTTGATCGTCGTATCTGATTGCCTCAATCACAAAATCGCATTCTTTGAAATCTTCATATACGGTAGTGCCATGTACGCGTGATATGATGGCTTTTTTCTCACTTTCTGTCAATCCCCAATTTTGGATTTTCTTATCCAATTTGTCTTCAATCCGTGCGTAGGCATTTGCGATACATTCTTCGTTGGGTTCCAGAAATACGACCTCCATGCCATTCAGTGCTGCGATGGTGGCTATGCTGCTACCTTCTTTGCCACAGCCCACTACTCCGATGCGTGAGAAGAGTGTGCGGTTACGTTCTCTTTTATTTAATCCGAAATTTTCAATTGCTTCGATAATCGGCTCTGACATAGCTTTGAAGAGTTTATTATTAAATTGACATACAGGTACTAGATTTCAAATCACGTCGAATTAAAGACCTATTAACAGATTAACTGGCTTAAATAATTATAGTTGTGTTATCTGGTCTAGAAAACAATCTTGTATCTACATCCAAGTAACTACTCATTAGATGACACTCCTAGTCTTTAATGGATTGATTGGCAGTGATGGTGATCATGTGAACAATGTCCTGGACTGAACACCCTCTTGACAAATCGTTGATTGGGGCTGCCATCCCTTGTAGTATTGGCCCCACTGCTTGAGCACCAGAAAA
>CAIUKZ010000268.1 GCA_903899865.1 uncultured Bacteroidales bacterium
AATACCGCGAAAAATTATTCCAAACATAGTAAACAAGGCTGTCACTGTTGACGTTCGCAGTTTTGGAGTTCGCACTCCACCGTGCACAAAAGAAAACCCAACTTATGGCATCATTGGACTATTCCACATTCTTCCACCAGCGTTGGCATGGCTTTGGAGACTGGTATCTCCACGTGGACATGGCAACCCTAGTATCGTTGATACAGCTGGCATGGGTAGCGAAGGTGTAGGTTCGTATTGGCCATTTGCTACAGGTAAAAAAATACTTCATGCCAACATGCTATTGGAGCAAATCATCCACACACCTAGAATGAGATATACGCTAGTTCCTAATCAGCACATTGGCAACTGGAAAGTAGGATTCAAACCACAACTTTTGATGCGTGAATACCTTACTCGTCGTGGAAATGCACAGCTACGTGTTGATCAATATCAACCAGCACGCTGTCCGCTTCTAGGTTATGAGCTTAATTATTTGACCATCGAAGGTGCCAAAATTCCTTCACGATTTTTACAAGTTCATAAACAAGTTGAAATTGAAACTTCGGGGTACGATGCAGGTGCAGAAATTTTGTTTGAATTTTTCAAAACCGAACTTCAACAGTATTTAACTGACGATTTGCATCCAACTGGAAGAAAAATCATTGAAGCATGTTTAAACAGAGCAAGCGTGGAAGACTATTTGAACATCATACCTATGGATTATCAATATTCAATTCTTAACACCACAGAGAACTAATTGATTGCCTGTCAGACAGAATCGATAGAAAAATGACAAGTCAAGACATAAACAAAGCAGCCCAAATCATCAGAGATGGTGGTTTGGTTGCTTTTCCAACTGAGACAGTGTATGGGTTAGGGGCAAATGCTCTTAACCCTATTGCTGTTGCAAAGATTTTCGAGGCCAAAGAACGACCATCTTTTGACCCATTGATAGTGCATGTGTCATCGTTCGAAGAGGTCGAGGCACTCACAAGTCAAGCTTTGGATGGGGTGAAAATGTTGGCTGAGAAGTTCTGGCCAGGTCCGCTAACCATAGTATTAGCCAAAAGTGATATAGTGCCCGACATTGTTAGTTCAGGACTGCCTACAGTTGGAATTAGAATGCCTGACAATCCAATTGCATTAGAATTGATACGCAAATCACAGTGTCCTATCGCAGCGCCAAGTGCAAACAAATTTGGTCATCTTAGTCCTGTCAGCGCTGACCATGTCAGAAAGCAGCTGCCAGACATAGATTTCATCCTTGATGGTGGAAATTCATCAATAGGCATCGAATCGACCATCATTGCACTCGAAGGAAACACCTGCACATTGCTTCGTCCCGGGAAAATAACCATACAGGATATTGACTCCGCTCTACCTGGAATATTCAGTTTCAACACCAACACTTCAGAAAAACTGGTTGCTCCCGGATTATTAAAAAGCCATTATTCGCCCACAAAACCATTATTCCTGTTTCAGCATGAAGGAATGCAACTTCCACCCAACTCTGGCTTAATCCTTCACAACCAACTAACACCAACCCCTGAGTGTAAAAAAATCATTTACACATCTACCTCTGGCAATCTTTTGGAAACTGCAGCACAGCTATTTGCCTCGCTTCACAACATGGAAGACGATGA
>CAIUKZ010000269.1 GCA_903899865.1 uncultured Bacteroidales bacterium
GAACTTTCACACGTACCATCAGATTGTGCTGCATAATAGGTATTTCCATTCACTAAGTTTTGGGTACCGAGTAATGGTGCACCACCTGTTGCCGCAGCATACCAAATAATGGAATTAGCACCTGTAGGTGTGGCTACCAAGTTGGCTACCTGTGCTTGTGGACTATGACAAAAGGGTTGTGGATTAGTTGCAACTGGAGCAGCAGGTGATGGATTTACTGTTACATCTACTTTTAACCTTGGTCCCTCACAGTTATTCTTTGTTATAGATACCCAGTATGATTGTGTCGTTAAAGTCGTAAAGGCATATAACAATTTATTTACTTTATTTCCTAAAGCATCATACCAATTCCTTTCTGCAGGTAATCCTGAATACCCCAAAGCATCTAAATCAGAAACGTGAGGGGTTGGATTGGAACAGAATACATGTGATGTTGGTCCAGTAGGTACAGAAGGAGTAAGATTGACTGTTATGTTTTTAGAAATAACAGCTCCTGTCCCACATGTGTTTGTTGCTGAGACAGTAACATTCCCTGAAATTGTACCAACAGTTACTATTATCAAAGTATCTGTAGAAGTCAACGTGTTAGTACCAGTAGCTGGAGTGGTAATTACCCAGTCTGCAGGAAGTGTCCAGTTATAGGTTTGTGCTCCTTTTACAGCGTTTATTTTATAAGTTTGAGAGGTGGATCCCGAGCATTGTGGTGTATTTCCAGTAATAGCACCTGGGGTTGGTGGCATACCCGAGAATACCGCAAGTTTACTTGCAGGACTTGTCACAGCTCCATTACATGATCCAGTAGCAGTCACAGAAATAGTATCACTGCTTCCTGCATTGTATGGCACATTAAATGTTATGGAAATGCCATTGTTTGCTCCAACTACAGGCCAATTGTTTGTAGTCTTCCAAGTATATCCAGTTGGCAAAACACCATTAACAGGAGATATCGAATAAGTTTGATTGCCAGCAGAGCATATCACATTGGCACCGGATATGGTACCTGGTACTCCAATAGTTGCATTTTCCCAAGCACCTACTGCAGGAGTATTCCTTGGGTTGACATTACCAAAATCTGAGTTAATAGCGACAGGTATTGTTACAGGAGTTCCTTGTGTAGGAGTACATGATTGATAATACTCTGGTTGAGTTTTGGTGTAAATTACACCTGTATTGTTGAATTTTGGATCGTAATTTGCTGAGAAAACATCTTTGCCTGGATAGATTTTATACGTTGTTTTGTCTCCTGACAAATAATATCCAAGAACCCCACCTTTGTTAGGAGCGTAATACAAATTGTAATCTACCTCTGCAGTAGTCGTTCCATTGAGATAAAGTGCATAATGTTTTGCAGTTGAAGTCCCTGAAGTATTATCACAAGCATTGTATAGAATATTATTTCGAATACGGTACTTTAGGCTGGATTCACTGTTAAGACATTTAGTGACCTTGCTACCAGAAGGGGGATTACCTTCCAAATACACTGTGTTATATTGATAACTAACAATATTTGCGGCAACTCCATCTGAACTGATACCGTAAAGTTCACTCGTTTTGGAACCTCCATTTAAATACACGATATTGTTAGCTATGGAATAATTATCGTTCAAAGCAGAAGAGTTCCAAACGCCCAATATTCCAGTAGCTCTAGCAGAGTTAGAAGTTGCACCCGTAATATTCAGGCTGTGAACAAAATTACGATTGATTCCTATTGTAGGTGTGCCAGGACCACCATCAAAACAAACAATACCATATATATTACCCCCAAATGATGCGTGCGAATTGGTTAAATCCGATACTTGATTGTCATTTACATTTCCTATGCGTGCTACAGATGCTACGGTCAAGTATCCTGCATATATACCATATATAGCTCCTGTTGGAGAGGTATTGCTCTCTGTAGTTGAGCCTAAATTATCACATGCAATGTCAAGATTATTAACTATATTATTATTTATAGAGTAGTTTGGTGAGTTTTGGACATTAATGCCAATAATAGCAGCACCATTTGAAAGCCTCGAGTTTGTTGATCCATTTGATAGGTTAGATATTGTGTTATTATTTATTACAACAGTCCCACTACATTGAGATTCGATACCATATATTATTTGCGTTCCAAATGCAGTGTTAGAAACCGAACTGCAAAAAATGCTTTTTGCAGTTGTAGTACTACCTATAATGTTATTAGAAATGGTAATACTCCCTCCATTGGATTCTTTTTCTATTCCTTTGAAAGACAAAGCATTGAGATTTGCCATATCACATGTTATAGAACCAATTTTGTTGTTATCTATCAAAATCGCACCACTTTTATTTTTTAATATCATTCCATGCACCTCAGCACTAATCTGGTAATTATTGACTCTAATATTACCTGTTGTTGTATTGTCTCCAATTGTATTGTTTAAGATGTCAATATCTCCAGTAGAGGCAGTGTCTACTGCAATACCATCCCATGGAGCGTTGTCGGAAGCAGAAAGTGTAATGTTAAAACTTTTTATAGTGTTGTTTTTGATTGTAGTTTTAGTGGTAGAAGTTGGACCAACATTCACATCTATTGCCGCAAAGTGAAAATTGGATCCAGATGCTGTGAATATACCAGTACAATTGTTATCGTTGCCTCCAATGAAATTGTTTTGAATTTGAATGTCCTTTGCACTTGTTGAAGATACATTTATTCCTCTATAGCTTACATTTCCTTGACCACAAACGAAATTGGCAGTTTCATAAATACTATTTCCATTTATGTCCCATCCTATATTATTGGCACCTATTTCAATTGTTGACGAAGTAGCTGCAAGTTGCCAAATATTATAAATCTTGTTGTTACTAATTACACCGCTATTCTCCTTCCCTGCTGTACCAATAGATAGTATTGCATCACTTGCTCTGCCCGAATTATTGGTAATATCATTGTGGTCAATGGTATTATTGATATTTCCAGTTAGCCCTGTAGATGTAGAAAATAAAATATATTGTTGCTTATTTTTGGCACTGATTTTACAATATTTCACGGTGTTGTTAGATGCACCATCTATAAAGCGGAAGGTAGCCAAGGGGATGGTTGAGACAGAAGCTGAGGTTCTTGTGTTGGTGATGGTTAAATCAGGCACTGCTCCGACCAAAACGCCAGCCCCATTATAAAGTCGGCCATCAAATGTAACATTGTCTGCGCCATTTAGATCAACAGTCATATCATGAGTACCTGTTATAGTTAGGCCTGTAACCGTTGGGTAGATTGTTATATCAGTATAAGAAGCACTGCCAGAACCACTTGCACTAATAACTGGAGTGGAATTCTCGGTAGTATTATCTTGTACTTGCAGAATAATAGAACCCGTTATAGCACCAGAATTAATTGCATCGAAAGCGGCTTTAAGCGTAGCATAATCACCACCGCCACCAATAGTCTTGGTTACAGCATTAACAGATATTAAGGAAAGAAATAATAAAGACACAGACAAAAATGTCTTTGACATAAATTTATTCATAGTATCTAAGATTTACAAGATTTCAAACTCAAGGTTAACTTTCAGAGTGTTAATAAACCACAAAACTCTGATATACCAATTTGCAAGCAACTAAACATCAGCTCATTACAACGTGCTCTAATAGAACTCAATTGACACAAATTGGGACTGCAATTAAACAAAAAAAAGCGAAAAATTTGCAATTCAAACAATGCTTAAAAACACACTAAAAGTCAACCATCTAATAAACAAATGATTGACTTTTGAAATTAGGCATAAAGACCTATAAAAAACGCCGACAAGTGTTAAACTCATCGGCGTTATGGTTAGGCTAAAATTATTTATTTGCAATCATTGAAAAAATCAACAGGCAATGCCTTTGGACTTAATTTCTGACCATCATTAAACACGGACGGATCGATGGAGTTGGCTGGCGCAGGATTATATGTGACAGTAATCTCGGTGCGTCGATTGACCTGATGATCAGACTCCTTACACTTAGATCCGTCACCACAGGTGTTTTTCAACTTCGACTCACCATATCCTTTTGCCGTGATGCGTGATGGGTCTATGCCTTGTTTGACCACATAGGCCACGGCAGATTCTGCACGGCGCTGAGACAAACGTTGGTTGTACTCGGCAGATCCTTTGCTATCGGTGTGTGAGCCGAGCTCTACCATGGTAGGATACTTATTCAGGATTTTCACCAAGCTATCAAGTGATGTTTTGGCATCAATTCGGATGTTGGCTGAAGCATGGTCATAGAGCAGGTTTTCAAGTTCCCATACGTTCTTGAATTGCAAATCGAGTACTATGTCATGTGGGGCATCGAATGTAACATTCTTTGGTTTCTTGGCGAATATATTCATTGCCAAGCCTTTATCTTTACAGTTGGTTTCCACACATTTAATGAGGTAATCACCCATATTGGTTACATCAAAGGTGTATCGTCCATCGTTGTTGGTTTTCTTTACAATCACCTCATCAGTCGATTTATTGTACAAAAACACGGTAGCACCAGGCATGGGTTGTTGCGATTTGAACTCTCTTACTATGCCTGAAATGTGAGACACCTTAGGTTTTGGGTCATATTCAAAGCGATAGATATTGTCATTGCTCACAAAACGGTCTGACGAGAAGTAGCCTTTCATATCAGTAGAATCTTGACACCATCCAAAATCATCGGACGAGCTATTAATGGGATAGGCGATGTGCTCTACTTCGCCAGTTCGTTTTAAGGCATCAGCCAAAAGAATTCGATAGATATCCAATCCGCCAAACCCTGGACGAGCGTCGCTACTAAAATACAGATAACCATCTGCACTATTATATGGGAATACTTCATTACCCACAGTATTCACTTTATCGGAGAAAGGTATAGATGGACCCCAAGCATCTTTCACGGTTTTGCGCTCGGTGTAGTATAAATCATACCCACCTTTGCCACCAGGTCTATCACTACTGAAAATTAGTAAGGTACCTGCTTTATTGATAGTAGGGTGCATTTCAGAATACTCACCTGACACCAACATCTTTGTTTCCTGCACGTTGGTTACTCCGTCACCGTTATACTGCGCTTGCATCACCCCTATTCTTGTGCGCTTACCAAGGCTGTCTTTTGGCAAGTTGGCCGAAAAATACAGGGTTTTATTGTTGTCAAGTGAAGCCGTGGCCACATTGAATTTGATATGCTGAAGACCACCCACTAATCGGCATTGCGTGGCGCTATCCATCCCTACGTATAGGACTTTTCCACCATAAATACCTTTTTGTTGCATGGGTTTGGTATCACTACCTTCATACATGCCAGAAAGGCGTTTTGCAAAAAACTTACCACCATTACGCACGCTGTCCACTTTATCTGAATTATTGGATATTAGGGTCAATTTTAGCAGTTTTATGGGCACTCCCCATAGTCGCGCATAACTTTTTCCATCCCATCCGAAAGCCCTTTCTTTGAATGTTGCAGGAGCATTACTAGTGTAAATCAATCGTTCACCACAAACGGCAGGCGAAAATTCTCTAAAATTTGTATTAATATTCAAGATGCTAATTCTCCAATCCATAGAATCTTCCTTCAAAGCATCGATATTCTCGGTATCCTTGTAGCCAGCAGCCAACAATTCATAATTGGCAATACCTCCTAGCCATTTGGCTGCTTGTGGATAATTACCTACTCTTGCCTGCATTTCAGCAATGCGAATGCGGTCACGAACACTTAAATCTGCCTTATCGCCAGCCGCAATAAGTTGCTGCATGTACTTGGCCGACTGTTTGTAGTCGCGTTGTTGCCAGTGGCAGTCAGCCAACTTGATGAGCACATCCCAATTGGTAGAATCTGTGAGCTGCTCCCTATACGCCTCATAAAATTGCACAGCCACAGCGTATTTCATCTGAGTATATGACTCGTCGCCCTGTGTTAGCAACAATCGGACTTGATCGGAAGCAAGTTTCTTCACCGGAGCAGGATTCGCAGCCTGGACTCTACAGTTATAACCAGCACAAAAAACAACAAAAAACGAGATAACTAGGGCTTTAGAAAAAGCTTTCGTCTTGTTTAATGACAAACATTCATTCATAATATATAGGTTCTTATATAAATCAAATTTTAAGGAAAACACTGCCGTGAAATTTGCGACAAAGCGATACAAAACGCAAAGTTACAAAGTTTCGGAATGTGGACAAGAAAAAGTAAGAAAATGCATAAAAGTTTAACCCTAATTACTCATTAGAAAATGATTAATTCGAGTTTAATAATATCTTGGCGAACCGATACCTATACCTTTACCAGTATCAAATTCATAGCGAAGCAATAACTCAGCTGCACCATAATTTTGCAATCCTAGCTTGGATGTGATGTAGTCATAAGCCAAACCAAGTCGGAACTGCGGTGTAAGCTGACACTCCAACATTCCCACTATGGCATTTCCGGTTCGATAACTAAACCCAATTCCATACTTATTTTCATACCACGCATTCATATTTATGTCTATCTGCAACCCGCTTTCGGAACTGTATTTTAATAGTGTGGAGGGCTTCAACAACCAATCCCTTGAGAGCATAAAGATGTATCCTCCTGTCAAAAAGTATTGATAATTGGTTCTAAATGGTCCTTTGTATTCACCTATATCAAGACGCGAACCAGGTGCACTTCGAAGCAATGATGGAATGGACAGCCCGACGTACCATTCATCCATAAAAAACAGTCCTCCCAATCCCACAGTTGGTAACCACAAACTAGAGCTTACAGCTGCAGGGTCGCCACCATCCCAGAGATTCATGCCCGAAAAATTATCGTTATAGTTCATCACCCCACCGCTCAATCCCATGGTAAGTGTAGAATGGTTATCAAAAGGCAGGCGGTAGGAATAAAAACCTTGCAACCCAGTGGTACTCATCAGCCCTAACTGATCGTTGTAAATCTGAACCCCATAGCCAGCATTACTTTCTTGTTTTCTCTTATCCCATGACAGCATGGCAGTTTGAGGATGTCCATCGAAACCAATCCATTGATTGCGATACACGAGAGTAACATTATTAACCGCACGGTTTCCTGCATAGGCAGGATTGATGTTGAGCATGTTGAACATGTATTGCGAAAACATAGGCCCTTGCTGAGCATAAGTGCTTGCTGAATACAAGGATGTTATAAACACTAGAGCAAAGAGTTTGATTTTATGCCTTGTTTTTTTTATGGAAATCATATAAGATTGTTTTTAATAATTATTCGCAAATAGATATATTTTATCAACAGGGGCTTTGCCCCTCAACCCCACTTACTTTTTTGTCTTGACACAAAAAAGTAAGCAAAAAAAGTCAAGACTGAGCCCGCTTCACTCGAAAAACTAGCGCTCGGTAGGTTCAAATCGTCCAAACTCACCCTGTCGGAATACGACAGGACTCAAACAGGACGATTTTTAACCGCCTACCTCACTTGTTTTTCGGTTCACCGGACAAGGTCGGTCGGCAGCAGGATGATTGTCTGTCAACATTTTATTATGCGGATAATCATTTTGTTATTCATAAATATTTCAAACAAAGTAGAAAATGAATCCATCCATTTCTAAGGTTTCACTTCCTTTACATTATCGTTTCAATGTCAAATATCCTTTGTATTGATTCATCAAAGCATTATTCACATCAAACAGTTTTACTACATAATAATAAGTGCCAGTTGGCATGTCTTGGTCTGAGTAGATACCCATTCCTTTTCCATTCCAATCATTTTTGTAGTCCTTACTTTCGTACACCAAGCTACCCCATCTGTTGAAAATACTGATGTCAAGTCTTATCTCCTCGGAATGCACTATCACATAGGTGTCATTAAATCCATCGCCATTGGGTGTAAATCCATTATTGGCATTGTAGATTATTTGTTTGATTTCCGACAAAGTGGGTTGGGGGTCAATATTCAAGTTTCCATTGTCAGAACGGAATTTTCTGATAGGGCCATTGACATCCGAATAGCCACTCATTAGTGCTTGATTTGAAATGGTTCCAACAAAACCGTTTGGATAAATTTTTATACGAATCCTTACCGTGTCTGACTCAAAACCTTGAAGCCTATCAGCACCTTGAAGTGTCTTAATCTCAATTTTTCCATCATACAGTTGATTGGCCGTAAACTTATTGCCCGAAGTGACTGTCTCCACATGGTAGGTAAGAGGAGAAACGAAAGTCTTGGTTAAGTCATCCTCTATCTGTATATTCCGAATAGGATTAGCAGTCTTATTAGTCACGGCAATAGAATAGGTTATTTCATAAGTTCCATCCTTCTTTGGTGCAGGAACGGTTGCTTTTTTGACCACCGATACGATGCTAGACAAGCTATTGACAGTAATCTTGACCATAGCCGATGAGCAAAGATTATTCTGACTACATACAGTATATACGAGCGAGTCTTCTCCTACGTAATCTAAGTCTGGACGATAGATGATTTTATCATCTGTAGGGTCATTGGGTGTTTTGTTAGCATCTACCTCCACAGAACCATGAACACTGTTTGTAGTGATTTTAACCGCCCCTTGTGGAATGTAGGTTCCAAAAGCATCATTCACAGCTACTGCTATTGCCACACTATCATTTTGATTGACGTTGGCAAAATCAGGCAGTGCTATCGGCCCAGCAGCAATAATGTCAACTTTACTGGTGGCTGATGCAAAACAGGTACTGTCGGTCAAATTACGAACTGTAAGTATATAACTACCTGGCATAACATTGGTAAATGTTGGTGAAGCCTGATAACTACCACCTATGCCATACTCCACACCTGCTAAAGGAGCAAAATCAATCACACCCAATGGAGCTGTAGCCGAAGGCTGAGTGATAGTGGCAGTTGGGGCACTTGGGGGCGT
This sequence comes from uncultured Bacteroidales bacterium, assembly GCA_903899865.1. Taxonomy (GTDB): domain Bacteria; phylum Bacteroidota; class Bacteroidia; order Bacteroidales; family Paludibacteraceae; genus Paludibacter. Next base: position 8,822 of record CAIUKZ010000269.1, read on the forward strand.
TGGAATAGCATTTACCACCACAGTATCAGTCCAGAGTGACATACAGCTATTGGCGTCATTTCTAACCACAAAATTGTATTTGCCCGGATTTAAATTATTGATGGTATATGATAGTCCAGAGCCAGAAATTGATACATTGCCTGGCTTCATGGTCAACGTCCATGAACCTTGAGGCAGGTTGCTTACCACTATCTTGGCTTTATTATCAGCACATGTAGGCTGCGTAATTGATGTCGCAGGAGTAGCCGGGGTTGACATATTTGGCACAATGGTAACACCCGCAGACTCTACCGAAGTACATTGAGAAGTAACATTTGTAACTGTAAATGTAAATGTTCCACCTAGCAAATTAACTAAAGAAGTATTCTTTCCTTTTCCAGAGAATGTGTAATTATCTGGCTTCCTAGTTATAATCCAAGGATCGGTATCAGGCAATCCACTCACATCTACTATTCCGCCCGCGATAGCACAACTTGGCTGAGTAATTTTCACTATCACTGGTGCTGCAGGTGGTGAGGGAAGTGGGTTGATCACAAGATTGGAAGTAGGCAACGACACACAACCTGTAGTCTCATCCTTCACGGAGAATGAATATGTACCAGGTGACAAAGTCGACAAACTGAACTTACTTCCAGAACCTGGGATGGCAACAGCACCAGGACTCTGAGTGATAGTCCATGCACCTGTAGGAAGACCACTAAATGCAATTTTACCAGTTGCTATAGTACATTTAGGATGTATGATACTATCCACAACAGGAGTAGGCGTCACATTCGGATTAGCCACAATTGTAATAGGAGCACTTGCCACAGAGGTACAATTAGTGATGCCATCTGTAACCGTATAAGTAAACGTACCTACAGGTATATCAATCACAGTAGCTATTGAGTTAGTTCCAACTGTTGTGACATTGTCGGGCAATCGAGTGAGCGTCCAAGAAGTGGGTGGCAAATCTTTGAATGTCACTACACCACCTGGTGACACACATGATGGCTGATCTACTTTGTCTATCGTAGGCGCAACAGGAGGTGCAGGTACTGGACTAATCACTAAGTTGGGACTAGTCAATGAAATACAGCCAGTAGTTTCATTTTTCACAAAGAAAGAATAAGTACCTGGCAACAAATTGGACAAAGGATAACTGCTGCCAACACCAGCAGTTTTCACATTACCTGGATTCATCGTCAATGTCCAATTGCCTCCAGGAAGCGAACCTAACACTACACCACCAGTATTTACCAAACAATCCGGTTGGGTGATCTTGCCAAACGAAGGTGTAGCTGGGGTGTTGGGGTCGGGCAATAATACCGCAGCACTAGAAGCCACAGAAGTACAAGCTGTACTCACAGTAGTAACCGTAAAGGTAAATGTACCCGCTGCTAAACCTGTGAAGGTAGTGCTTGTTCCTGATCCAGCTTTTGTAAGACCGCCTGGCAATGATGTCACCACCCAGTTGCCCACTGGTGGCAATCCGTTCAAATCTACACTTCCTGCAGGTGCAGTACATGTAGGATGAACAATTGGTCCAATCACTGGAGCCGTTGGAGGTGTTGGTATTGGAGCAATGGTAATACTGCTGGTAGCTAGAGAAACACAACCAGTTGTTTCGTTTCTTACAGCAAATGTATAAGTACCTGGTGCCAAATTGGTAATCGATGTCGCTGCACCAACACCTGACGTA
>CAIUKZ010000270.1 GCA_903899865.1 uncultured Bacteroidales bacterium
AGTTAGAGAACTATTGCAAATATTTTAATTTATATTTGTAACAGATGAAAAGCCCAATCAAAATACCTCAAAATGAAGACCTTAAAATACATAGTCAATTATATGCACTATTAGAGGGAAGGCTCAACAAATTTTACAATGAAAATAAAGACCGAATTGATGATTATTTATACATCAAATCAAAATTAGAAGAACTTGAATACAGATTAAATCCTCAATACAGACTTACTATAAGTAATAATAAGCGCGCAGGCAAAATCATAAATGCTAGCCTTAAACTCCCTTTTATTCAAAAGGAGAATAGCAAATCCAAATACCCCTTTTTTAACATACATATTGGCAAATTGGCTGACTATAAACAGGGTTTAAAAGACCCACAATTGAAGATAGACGCAGAAAAAAAGATAAAAAAATACATAGATAATAAATTTCCATTTAGCATATTAAGTATTGATAATCAATTAGTTGAGTATCGATACTAACGTTAAATTATTTTTTTGTAAAAAAATATGAGAAATATTTTGTCGTATTGAATAACTTATCTAGTTTTGTGGTCTCAAAAGGGATAATAAATATCCTTATCTAGGTCTCTTACAGACTGAATCGCGAGAACACCGCAGTAACAAATCCCGAGGCAACCGCAAACCCGTCCATAGAGTATCGTAACTCTATCAGCGAGACAAACCGCTCTAACAAACCCGTTGAAGAGATACTCCGTGATAGGTCTCATAATCTAACATTTTAAATTATTTGATTATGAACACTCAAACAAAAGGACTTACAGTTCGCCAAAAGGAAACTGTGGAATTGGTGGCAACCTCCACCATTAACATCAACATCGAGAAGGATGAACTTTACGCTGTTGATAAAGCTTTCGAGGGTCTTAAAATTAGCATTCAAGCATTTGGCATCAAAGAACCACTTATCGTGGAAAAAGAGTCAAATATTGTTATTGCAGGTAACCGAAGGCTGAAAGCAGCACAGGAATTAGGATTAACCGAGATTCCTGTAATTTTCAGAAAGCTTGGTGAAAAAGACAGGAAAGTTATCTATATCACACATGAAAATCAGCGGGAGAAAACTTACTCACAATACCTAGCAGAATATAAAATTCTCCAAGAGCGTTACCCTATTTCACAAGGGGCTAGAACAGATTTGAGGGTAACTGAAGCATTCAATAAAGAAGCACTCCGAGTATTGACTGGTCTATCAAGAACAACTTTATTTTACTTGTTAGAAATTGAGCGTCTTGCTAAAAAGAAATACAAAAGTGAAAAAGAAAGTAAGTCCTACAAACACATTTGGAATGACTTGGACTATGGATATAAAACACCGAAGTATTGGTATGATATACTGAAACCAAAGGAACATAAATCGAGTGATACTCCAAACATTTCAGAACATTCACTATTCTTTGAAGCTTGCAAAATCCTCAACAAATCTTGTGAGGACTTGACAGATGTTGAAGATAGTTCTATCGCTTGTTTTATCAGCAGTCCTCCTTATTGGGGGTTCAAGCGAAAGTATGGAAAGGCAGAAGGGTTTATGCTTGGATTAGAAAAGACATCAGAAGAATATCTGGAAAATCTTGTAAGCATCTACAAGAATGCACTCCCAAAATTGAAAAAAGGAGGCTCAATTTGGGTAAACCTTACAGATGTGTGTAAGGATGGAGAGTATGCTGTAATTCCACACAGATTCGTATTGAAAATGCAAGAAATTGGATTGATTTTGAATGATGAATTGATTTGGACAAAACACAATCCTATTCCAACAAGTGGGAAAAGAATGACGAGAGCATTTGAGAACATCTTTCAATTTGTCCGCAAATCTGAGAAAAAAAGATTCTTCTACGATAAATCCTGGATTATGGATGGAGATGCACTAAAATATAAGGTAGAAAAAAT
>CAIUKZ010000271.1 GCA_903899865.1 uncultured Bacteroidales bacterium
TATCACATGTATTTTTCCGAACCCAAACAATCACAAACGCGTGAAGCTAGAATAGAGAAATCTACACATAGAATCTTGATGGGCAAAGGATTGAATGATTGCATTTGTGGCTTTTCACGTAGAATGCCTTCGTGCGATGGTTCACATAAATTTCTGAAAGAATAATTTTCAAAAGTTTTCCTTTTTGTCTGAAAGGAATGAGAAAAAGAGTGTATATTTGTTGTGTCCAGAAATAAAAATAAACAGGGCAAATAAATCTGAACTATCTAGTAATCAAATCATAAATTTGGAATTTAATCAATATAACGACTTATGTTAAAGATTACTGCTTATCAAATAGGCGAGAGTATTGACCTTAAGAAATTTAAAAGCGATTTCGCAAGTAAACTGTTATCATCTACTTCATTTGAGTTGTTTTACGCTTATGAAGAAAATTCGTATTTGTATTTATTCAATTATGGGGTCGTAATTTTTGCCGATTTTTCGGAAATCGACGAAAGTAAAGTTATTTCGTTTGTGGAGAGCTATACCTCTTATCCTTTCACCGAAAAGTTGTCCGAGAACTTTTTGGTCTATATTGACAGCCAAAAACCCTTGTCATTTTCTTACAACAGTGCCAATGTTCCTGAATTGAACGATGAACTGATTAAAATTTGCATGTTGAATGTTGGGCATTCAGTAGTGTTGGACTATTACCTGTATGAATCTAAAAAGCTTTTGTTGACCATTACAGACTTTACCACGCAGTTGGAAAAATATGGTAAAATAAATATCAATAAGCGAGATATGCTTAAGTTCATTGGGAAGGCATTGAATACCAAAAACAAAATTATTGATGAACTTTACATCCTTGACGCTCCAGATATTGTTTGGGAAAATGAGTATTTGTCAAAAGTAAACAATGGATTGTCAAAGACATTTGAACTTAACACACGTTTCAAGGAAATAGAATATCACCTCAAAATTATAGAGGACAACTTGAGTAATTTCCGTGAGCTACTACTGCATCGTGAAAACAAAATGCTGGAAATTATCATTATCATTCTAATTCTTATTGAAGTTTTCAATTTGATTTTCAGCAAGATTTTTATTCATTGGTGAAATGTGAGTTTCACTGCCTACTATCAGTTTTTAGTCTATTTTAACAGTGACAGTTGAATAATGTCGTATTTTTATTGTTGCTGACAGAATGTATTTATTTCAATTGCCGGCACATAAATGAGTCGGCAATTGTCACTAGAACACTACATAATTTAGTTTCACCCACTTATTTCGAAGAAAGGTATAGGATTATTTCAATGGCTCTAAGCTGTGAAATCTTATAATTGTACTTGTCTTTTATTGCATCTTTCAATGGTTTATAAAAGTCAGTTTTGAAGTTGGGGTAAGATTTAATCTCGTTCAATAGCTGTATGTATTTTAAATAATTCTTCGTGTTGTTTGGCTCATAACCAATGCCACTATCTTCATAGTTTTTTCGAATATAAGCATGAACTCTACTGTCCCAAATGGCATATTTGTCTGGATTGATAAAGTGCAATAATTTGGAGGTTCCAATGATGGAGTTGTTTAATAGAACCTTGAGTTGTTCCAAATCTTCAGGTTCGTCTGTCTCTATTGAGTCACTGTTTTTGTATTTGTTGATTATCGCGAGTGCCTCTTCCAGTTTGGATGCATCCAATGATTTGAAATGGAAAATAGTGGGCATCCATCCATATACAAAGTGTACTCCAACAACTAAATCTTTGAGTGATATTCTCTTCGGTTTATCTTCCCAGAACTTCAAAAAATACTTGTAGGAAAACAAATAGGAAGCATCTTCTTCACTCAGTGTGTCATTGTTTATTTGATCAATGATACGAGCGGAGATGGCTGGGAATTGGTTATAGAATTTGTCCATAATATATTAGTCTGTTAGAAATA
>CAIUKZ010000272.1 GCA_903899865.1 uncultured Bacteroidales bacterium
CTATTAGGTAAATCGACATCTCGATAATTGCCATCGGGTTGCAATCTGTTGACATCTGGCACACCATGCGATCCGGGAAACATCCCATTGGTCTGATACACGTTTGACACAGCAAAAACGGTCTGAATAGTGGGTTGATAATAGCCCATTATGCCAAAAAAGCTTCTATCAAATCCAGCAGTATTTTTCAGTCTTCGATTATACACAGGCAACATTCTAGTCAAATAAACAATTGTATCCGTTGGTATTTTATAATCGCCATAATGTTGCTCTGTAAGTCTGCATTTAACAAACCATTGATTATATTTCATACCTGTCATCACAGATAATCCTACTAAATCATTAACACTTTTACTTATCAACAATCCTTCGGCAAAACATTTATTTTCCAAAGGAGGCAGTGATGATATAATCTTTATGACTCCACCCACTGCATCACTGCCAAACTGCATACTCATGGGTCCTTTATACAATTCCACCTTTTGAACATTAAACTGATCTATCTCCAGACCGTGATCGGCACCCCATTGTTGGCCCTCTTGCTTTATTCCATTTTCGGTAACCAACACCCTATTGAAACCCATGCCGCGAATGATGGGCTTCGAATATCCAGCACCAATATCCATTGAATTGACACCAGGCAGTTTTTCGAGAGTTTTGATGAGGTTTGTACCATTATTCTCCAAAATAAAATCAGACTTTACAACCTCTACAGACAAGGCTTCTACTTTGTTTTTGTAATTCTCATAATTCTCTCTGACTGTGACTTCCCCCAAGTACTTTGTGTCCGTCTGCAAATGTACACTTGTGGTGAGGTCATTGACCAAACGAACAGAATCTTGGCTCACCATAAAACCTAGAAAGTGATACTGAATCAAATACTTCCCTTGAGGTAATTTGAATTCAAAATACCCTTTGCTGTTGGTGATAGCACTACTTTTTGTGGAAGGTGAAATAGTGACTGTAGCACCTACCAACGGAGAACCCGACTGGTCAAACACATAGCCATCCAACAAAACCACATTCTGGGAACAAAGCACCGAATGGACTGACAAAACAATCAACAACGACACAACTAAGCTAATCTTACTCATCGAAAAATACTTAAAAAAACGAAATACTCCACCCTAATTCCTTTGGTGACAAGAATTACAATATCCCTTGACTAGGACATCACACTCACTTTCACTATACCCATCGGGCAAATCACAAGAGGGTGTCTTAATGTGACTAAGGCAAATCACTGCATTGCATTGTTTACAGTAAAAATGCGCATGATCCACCTCGTGCGTATGACCATTAGCACAGTCATTTAAAGCATACTTAACCAGCAGATTATCTACCACAATTTTGTGAATCAACCCCACTTCTAGCAACGAATGAACACTACGATAGAACGTAATCCTATCATACAATGCACCTATCACACTCTTTATCTCCGCCTCCGATTGTGGCATGTGCCCAGCTATCAAAGCATTAATAATTGCTACACGTGGTGCAGTTTTCTTCAAATGGTGAGATTTCAATAACTCTATAGCATCCATAGCAAATGATTCAAATGAAACAATGTTGCAAATATAACCATACTTTGTGGATGATTGTTCGGCACATCATAAAAAACCTTTAAAATTTGAAAAAACAGAATAAAAAGCGAGTATAAAACAGCGCTAATTAGAATTAAAAATTTAACTTTGGGTAGGGAAATTAATCCAAATCATCACTAATAAAAATTAACGAATGGGGACAAAAAAGAATTTTGTGTTAGACACCAACGTAATTCTTCATGATTACAAATGCATTCACAAATTTGAAGAAAACGACATTTACATTCCGATAGTAGTCCTCGAAGAGCTTGATCATTTCAAGAAGGGAAACGAACAAATCAATTTCAATGCACGGGAATTTGCGCGGGAGCTGGACTTAATAGCAGACAATAAGCTATTTGCCAAAGGAGCTGACTTAGGCCCAGGAAAGGGGAAACTCATTATTTTGACTGGCGGTGACTATCCTGACGTAATAGCCAAATCATTTGTGGACAAAACACCTGATCATCGAATTCTGGCTGCCACGTACACACTTCGCGAGCTCAAAAAATCATCGAAAACAATACTTGTAAGCAAAGACATCAACCTAAGGATGAAAGCCTTGTCACTAGGGCTGGATGCAGAAGACTACATCAACGACAAAGTAACTGATATCAATGTGTTTTCTAAAAACCATGAGGTGTATGAGAATGTCTCGCCAGAAATAATTGACAAACTGTATCATGGGCATGGTAGCATTCCGGTGGAAGATCTCGAATTTCATGCTGATATTGAGCCTCAGTCATGTTTCATTTTGAAAAGTACCCGATCAAGCGTACTTGCACGCTACATTCCTGACGAGGGAATAGTGAAACGTGTAGAAAAGGAACGTTGTTTTGGGATAGAACCACGAAATGCAGAGCAGACTTTTGCCATGAATGTACTACTTGACGAGAATGTAAAGCTGGTAGCCATCACTGGGAAATCGGGTACTGGTAAAACATTGTTGGCACTGGCAGCAGCACTTCAAAAAAACGAATCGTACAAGCAAATATTGATGGCTAGACCCATTGTAGCACTTGGAAATAAGGATCTTGGATTCCTTCCAGGTGATGAAAAGCAAAAAATAGGGCCCTACATGCAACCATTGTTTGACAACCTGAATGTAATCAAACATAATTTCTCCTATCAGGGAAAGGAAATCAGAAC
>CAIUKZ010000273.1 GCA_903899865.1 uncultured Bacteroidales bacterium
GACCGTGAATTCCTACTAAATATCCTTCACTATTAAAGATGGGGCCTCCGCTCATTCCTGGTCTCGTATAATCAAGATATAATAAGTTATAGCCATTTAAATTCTCTAAAAATTTAAGTTTGCCTTGTAATGGACTCCAGGCGAGACGACGTTGACGACGAGGAGCCATACCCATACACACTATTTTACCCTCTGAATCAAGAAGAGGAGTGCCATCGCTACTGAGCTTTGGTTCATTTTCTAGCTTCGGCCAACCTGAGATATATACTTTATCTCCTGAGTTTAGACTGTTAGCATCGCCAATAGGAGCAATAGGATATGATTCGTTACTTTCAAAACTAACAAGTGCTATGTCATAACCATTGACTTTTTTACCGTTATAACAGCCAAAGCGCAATAAAATAGAGTCTTGAGGAATATTTATTTTTATTAAATCATCATAACTTGGAGGACATTTTGGTTCCCCCCTATGATCATTAATATTATTAAGAATATGAACTTTACGATCATTAGTAACAATTGCATAAGATTGATTATCATTTAGCCTTGTATTATTAAAGTTATGAGCGACAGTTAATACAAAATATTTATTATTTTGCCTGCCAATTATAACACCCGAACCAACGCCCCAACTACCTGAAGTTTCTCTAGATTTATTTTCTATTAAATTTTGTAAATCCTCTTGAGTTAATTGAGGCGCAATTAAAACCGTTGTTTTTTTTGCAATCAAATTAATCTCATCAACACTTAATTTATTTTGAGCTAAAATGAGATCATTAGTGTTAATAAATATTAATGATAAAGATAATAAGTTCAATGTAAAGTTTTTAAAAAACATCGTTAACTCTCCTGTTGAAGTTGAATAAGGTTTTTAAGAATAGAATAGATAGGAATTGCCCAACTAGCGTCCTCCATTTCTTCCCATAAGTTGTCTGATGGATAGGTTCCATCACTCAATTGGTAGAAATCTTTATTGCCAGCATATTTTGTCCTTCCAATAACACCAATTAATTCCAATTTGTCATTTAAAACAGGGCCACCACTCATTCCTTGATGAATTTCATTGCTCAAACCTAGCTGATAACCATTTAATAAAGGAGTTGATAAAATTAAAGTAGTTTTTCCTTGATTAACAAAGTAAGCTTCGATGCCCATATTATTGGTTAACTGCCATTCTCCTTCTTGATAAATCAAATTAGGATACCCAGCCGTATAAGTTTTGATATTAGGTTCAGGCATTAATATTCTGCTTAAAGATGCTATTGGATATTCTCGATTACTATCAAAGCTAATAATGGCTAAATCTAGATTCTTAAAAATGACTGGATTTTGATTACTAACTTTTTTTGAGCGGTTGTCATAGGTCAGAATATTAAAGCCTTTTTTTTCTACATCAGCATTAACGACATGGGCACAAGTCAAAACATAATACTGATTTTCATTTCGGCCAATAATTACTCCTGAACCAGAAACAGTTTTCCCTAAAAGTCTAACTGTCATCCGAGAAATTAATCTCAGAGAATTTGATTTTGCAGAAAGATTAGAGGGAAATAAAGGAGAGGCTAAAGAGGGTTGATTAATAGTTTTAAATATCCATAATCCCATCATAATTATTATTAAACTAAAAAATATTGGTAGGTTATAGGTAATCATGGGCATTAAATAACTTGTTAGAAAAGTACGACCAAGACTATAGTAAGGAATGACTACAGCCTTGGTTTACACTTAAAGCTCGATGAGTTAAAAACAAGTAAAGTCTAACAAAAATGAGATTGACAAACTTAATTAGCTAATTAGTTTGAAAAATCTTCTTCTGTAAACTCAACTCCATCATCTTCACTTTCAAAGGATTTATCATCGCTGATTTCTTGATTATCATCAAAGTTATCAGTCGTTTCTATTATGGTGTCTTCACTTTCAAAGCTATCTTCACTTTCAAAGCTGTCCGCCATCAATTCAGAATCTGGAACGGATTGTGTATCGTCCGAAAAAGTGTCTTCGCTTTCAAATTGCTGATTGGCATAGGCATCAATTTCAGTACCAGCGTCAGTAGATTCAAACGAAGTCTCTTCACCAAAATCATCTTCACTTTCAAAGATTGTGGAGCCTGCTGTTCCTTTTAAGGCTTCTAGCAATCGGGCAGTGATGTTACCTTTTTGATTGGCTTTTTTGAGTGTCCAGAGCATACTGGCTTCTGTACATTGACCAGTCGGTGCGGCACAAATAACAGCCTGTTTATTGATTTTAGCAACACTTAGGGGGAAACTTAGTAACTTTCCCTTACGAATTAGGTTTCGGTTTAATGTTCCAGCAACCATAGTAGCCCTTGCTTCAGGAGTATATTCTTTGCCAAATTCACGGGAGCCTTCTGGTGTAAAGGTAATTACAATTTTTGGGTTGCCTCGTGTTGTCCATTTGCTTAAGCCAACTTTGTTATTTTTCTTAACAACTTTGGCAGTTTGAGCAACCAGTCCCACACTTGTATTGTTGATAACAACAAACTGAGAGCGAAGACAATATTTACTTTTCCCCTTAACTTTAATTGTGCATGCGTACTTTTGAGAAATTTTCTTGAGAGTCGTACTAGAAGAGGCACTTTTAGAAGAAGGCTTCTTTGTATTTTGATTAGTGGGAGTTTGGTCAGAGGAAGTCTGAGCTATTGCATTAGGAATGCTAAAAATAGTTAATCCAATTAATAGGCAAGTAAGTACTTTGGTAAGTTTCATGATTGATTTCTCCTTAAGACAAGAGTAATTTTTGATAAAAATGGTAAGAAAAGAAGTTACAGAATTGC
>CAIUKZ010000274.1 GCA_903899865.1 uncultured Bacteroidales bacterium
ACCAACGCAGCTAAATATGCTGAATTGATGAAATAATACCATGCGAAGAATATCCATCCTAATAATTCTCATTGGTACGTTGTATACTTCATGTAATACATCCCCTGAACCAATTCCAATCAATAAAATGACCAAACTATTATTGGAAATGCACCTGGCTGAATCCTATGCACAGCATATGCCCAAAGATTCGGGTCAGACTTCTATTAAAAATGAAGATTCCTTGTTGATTTACAATGCGCAGATACTGAAAGCCAATAATATCACAGAGAAAGACTTTCAAAACAGCATAAACTGGTACAAAACCAAACCAGAATTACTTGATTCAATCTACCAAACTATGTTGACAGACATAACTATATTACAATCTAAAGTAAATCAATAAAATTTATAATCATTTTAAGAAAATTGTATAGCTATTCATCGTGCATGCATTACTTTTGCGTACATTTTTGAATTAAAATAAACATATTTCATGGGCCAACTTAAAGATCATTTTTATAACAATGCCATCAAATCGGCAGAGGATATCAAAGCATTAATAAAAGAACACGGCGAAACCGTCATTGACAACGTTACCCTTTCTCAAGTTTATCAAGGCATGAGAGGTATTGTAGGGTTAGTTACCGAAACTTCTTTATTAGATTCAAATGAAGGTATTCGATTTCGTGGATTTTCAATCCCAGAATTAGTAGAAAAATTACCCCATGTTGAAGGAGGTTCACAACCATTACCAGAAGGACTTTTTCACCTGATGTTAATTGGCGAAATCCCAACAGAAGAAGATGTTGATCATTTGTCAGCTGTATTTGCACGTCGATCTCATGTACCAAATTATGTATTTGATTCTATAGAAGCACTTCCTTTACATACTCATCCTATGACCCAATTTAGCATTGCTATCATGGCTTTGCAAACTGAATCATTATTTGCGAAAGCATACGGAGAAGGAATTAATAAAAAAGAATATTGGAATTATATCTACGAAGATACCATGAATCTTATAGCCCGTTTACCACGTATTGCTGCATATATTTTCCGTCGTAAATACAGAAATGGCGATCATATTCAACCAAATGGCATGCTTGACTGGGCAGCAAACTTTGCACACATGTTGGGGTATGAAGATGAAGGCTTCCGTGAATTAATGAGATTATATTTAACAATCCATGCTGATCATGAAGGTGGCAACGTAAGTGCTCATACCACTCATTTAGTTGGATCTGCTTTAAGTGATCCTTATTTATCATTTGCCGCTGGTATGAATGGTTTAGCGGGTCCGTTACATGGCTTAGCCAATCAAGAAGTGATTCGATGGATTGAGGAAATGAACAAAGAATTAAATACAGATGCTCCTTCGAAAGAACAAATTGCAGATTATATTCAAAAAACATTGACACAAGGAAAAGTTGTTCCAGGGTATGGTCATGCTGTACTTCGTAAAACAGATCCTCGTTTTATAGCTCAAATGGAATTTGCAAAAAAATATTGTCCAGATGATGCCTTAGTACAAACAGTTTGGAACATCTATGAAGTAGCTCCTCCAATATTACAATCTACTGGTAAAATCAAAAACCCATGGCCTAATGTTGATGCACATTCTGGTGCATTATTGAAACATTATGGCTTGATTGAAGAAGATTTCTACACAGTAATGTTTGGTGTATCTCGTGCATTGGGAGTTCTTGCTAGCTTATGTTGGGATCGTGTATATGGCTTCCCTATCGAACGACCAAAATCTGTTACGACCGCTCAAGTAAAACAATGGTTGAATAAAGAAATCAGTTCATTAGAGTAATTAGTTACTCATTAAATATAAAAAATCCGATGCTTGAACATCGGATTTTTTTATGAAACAAATACAATTATTTCCTTGAATTCTGA
>CAIUKZ010000275.1 GCA_903899865.1 uncultured Bacteroidales bacterium
TCTGATGATTTCAGGTATTAAAATGAAAATAAAATAGAAAATTATGATTGTCAAAAAATTCAACATCGAACCTGCAACCAAAGACATTATTCCATTCCTTATCGAAAAAATTGACAATCTTACCAAACCCAAAGGCTCGTTAGGAAGACTCGAAGAACTTGCTGTTCAAATTGGAAGTATTCAGAAAACACTGACACCACAACTCACTAATCCACAACACATAATCTTTGGAGGTGACCATGGCATTACGGCTGAAGGCATCAGCTATTCACCACCAGAAGTGACGCCACAGATGGTGTTCAACTTCGTGGAAGGTGGTGCTGGCATCAATTTTCTGGCTCGCCAACACAACATCAAAATGAAGGTGGTGGATAGTGGCATCAATTATGATTTTGAGAATCTAGATGTGCTGATAGACCGCAAAATCCGCAAAGGAACCCGCAATTACCTTTATGAAAGTGCCATGACAGCCGAAGAGCTTAATCGTTGCATAGAGCATGGTGCACAGGTAGTTAGAGATTGTCGTACCGACGGAACGAATATCATCAGTTTTGGGGAAATGGGCATAGGAAACACTTCTTCATCATCCATGTGGATGAGCGCGTTAACAGGAATTTCATTAGAAAAATGCGTGGGTGCTGGCAGTGGATTTGACTCCGAAGGTGTGAAAAGGAAATATACTATCCTCCAGCATGCTATGGACAATTACACTGGCGATGGCAGTGTAGCTGACATCATGAAGTATTTTGGTGGCTACGAAATGGTAATGGCTGTGGGCGCCATGCTGCAAGCTGCCGAACTAAAAATGGTGATTCTTATTGATGGATTTATCATGACCAATTGCATACTTTCAGCTTCAAAACTCTACCCCGAAGTGCTGGATTATTGCATTTTTGGACATCAAGGTGATGAAGCAGGACATAAGTTGGTTATTGACTATCTGAATGCCAAACCATTGTTGTACTTTGGCTTACGCTTAGGCGAAGGTACTGGTGCGCTTTGTGCTTATCCGCTTGTAGACTCTGCTGTAAGAATGATTAATGAGATGAGCACTTTCAAACACGCCAAAGTCACTAAATACTTTGAATAGAAAAATTTATGAAGAGATTTTTCCTCCAACTTGCTGCAGCCGTTACTTTCTTCACACGAATACCACTGTGGAGATGGGTAAATATTCCTTCCGAATATTTTTCTGAAATCATCTACCTATGGCCACTCACGGGATGGATTACGGGTGGAGTTACAGCATTGGCGTGGTGGGGATTCTCTAGTGTCTTCCCTCCCATGCTTGCCATCATTTTGGCACTTGGAACCCGCACACTGCTCACTGGAGGACTGCATGAAGATGGTCTCGGCGATTTCATTGATGGATTTGGTGGTGGAAAAAACAAGGATGATATTCTCCGCATCATGAAAGATTCACACACAGGCAATTATGCATTAATTGGAATGATATTTTATTATCTTATCAACATTAATTCATTACTTTCAATGCCGAATGAATTGGTTGGCGTCATGCTTTTAACAGCTGATCCATTGTCCAAAATGTGTACGGCTTTGATGATGAATTTCCTACCTTATGCCCGGACTGCATCTGAGAGTAAAAGTAAAATGGTGTTTAAAAAAACGGATTTTGTTCAATTTTCATTTATGATTATTGCAGGATTGACTCCTTTTTGTATATTTGTTAAAACTACAATATGGATTGCGGTAATAGCTCCTTTGATTGTGGTTATAATTATCAAAAATTATTCCCATAAAAAAATTGGAGGTTATACCGGAGATATTTGTGGTGCTACAGCATTAATCGCTGAATCTAGCCTCTACATCTTCACGCTTTTGATACTTAGACTTATAGGATAAATGGAATCACTGTACAAATAATATTCAAACCTGCTTATGAAAATTACCCTTGTCAGACACACCTCTCTAAACATAAGTCCTGGAATATGCTACGGGCAAAGTGATATAGCCGTATCAGAAAATTTTGAGAAAGAAGCAAAATTTGCATTTTCCAAAATTCAAAACCGAAAATATGACGCCGTTTACAGCAGTCCACTAGAGCGTTGCACAAAATTGGCGGATTATTGTGGATATAAAAAACCAATTATTGATAAACGATTGATGGAGATGAGCTTTGGCAATTGGGAATGCAGGTATTGGGAAAAAATTGATGATCCACAATTAGAAAAATGGTTTGACAATTGGAAAGAAGAAAGTCCAACAAATGGTGAATCTTTGAGCGAGTTGTTAGATAGAGTTGAAAATTTTGTTCAAGAAATTAAAAATCTTAATCTGGATCAAATACTACTGTTTACACATGCTGGAGTTATTCGGGCATTGGTAACTGTATTGGAAATCATAGATTTAGACAAAGCCTTTGAAATGAAAATTGATTATGGGCAGGTCATTGAACTGGAACTATAACCAACAACGAGCACCAAGTATTACTTGATGCTCGTTGCTGGTTTCAGCATAATAGTTTGACTCCAATCACAACCACTTTTCTATTCCTTCATAATAATTGATAAAAGCCTGATTGACCATCCTGTTACCACCAGGAGTTGGATAATTGCCCGTAAAATACCAATCTCCAGGATGATTAGGACAGGCCTTGTGTAAACCTTCTACCGTTTGATAAACCAATTCCACTGGACAGTCAACTTCTTCTGGAGTGAGCATTTTGGCTATCTGACAAGACACCTCTTCTTGAGTAAATGGCTTGTAAATATCAATTACATAATTAGTTACCTTCTCTTTAGGCAAATTTTCCTGTTCCTTGCACTTCGCATACACCTCATCTATCACGCCTTGCTGATTGGTATCTTTTAGTAATTGAATGGCTGCTCTAAAAGCGCAAAACTCACTCATTTTGGCCATATCAATACCATAGTAGTCTGGAAATCGTACTTGAGGTGATGACGAAACAATGACAATTTTTTTCGGCTCTAACCGATTCAAAATCTTCAATATACTCTTTTTTAAGGTTGTACCTCTAACAATGGAGTCATCAATTGCAACCAAGTTGTCAAGTTTACCTCTCCTTATAGAGCCATAAGTGACATCATAAACGTGTGTTGCCAAATCATCTCTTTCATCATTTTTAGAAATAAAAGTACGAAGTTTAATGTCCTTAATCAGCACTTTCTCAACTCGTATAGATTTATGACTAAGCTCTTTAAGACCTTCTCTCATGCCATAGAATGCAACTTCTGCAGTATTGGGAATAAACGAAAAAACGGTGTTTTCCACGTCACCATCTATGGCTTTCAAGATAGGTTCAGACAATGATGAGCCCAACATTTTTCGCTCCTTATAAATATCAATATCACTACCTCTTGAAAAATAAATTCTTTCAAACGAACATTGAGATAAATTTGGAACTGCATCCCTTATGGTTTCAAATTTTATCGAACCATTTTTCTTTATAATGATAGCCTGACCTGCATTTATTTCTTTGATAGCATCCTCCTTTACATTGAATGCTGTTTGGATAACTGGCCGTTCGGAAGCAGCAACAAACACCTCATCATCAGCATAATAAAAAGCTGGACGAATGCCATTAGGATCTCTGAAAACGAACGAATCGCCATGACCCAACATACCACAAATCACATAACCTCCATCCCAATTGCGTTCTGCTTTTCGAATAAAAGTTGCAATATCAAGGTTTTCTTCAATTTTTCTAGTTATAACCAAATCGTTCGAATAGCGTTGTTTGATGACATCATACTCTTTCTCAACTTCCCTATCCAATCGATGACCTAACGACTCTAACATTAGAAATGTATCAGCTTTATCTCGTGGATGTTGTCCTTGTGATGTCAAATCATCAAATATCTCATCCACATTAGTCAAGTTAAAATTACCCGCCATAACCAATGTACGGGACTTCCAGTTGTGTCGTCTCAAAAACGGATGAACATAAGACAAACCTGATTTACTGGTGGTGCTGTAACGCAAATGACCTAAATACATTTCACCAGCAAAAGGAAACTTTTCTTTTGACTTAATAGGATCATTATAAACATCTTCCGATGCTTTCTTCATTTTATTGTTGATGGTTGCAAATATCTCTTGAATCGCATTTTTCCCCTCAGCACGTTCGCGCCAGATATACTCTTCGCCTGGAGGCATATCAAGTTTTACGGTAGAAATTCCTGCACCCTCCTGGCCTCTGTTATGTTGCTTTTCCATCAACAAATACATTTTTTGAAGACCATATTGCCATGTACCGTATTTTTCTTGATAATACTCCAAAGGCTTGAGCAGCCTTACCATTGCTATTCCACACATAATAATTAAAACTAAACTATTTGATTGTAAATGATTTATAAAACAAAAACCCCAACACAAAGGTAGGGGTTTTCTTATACGCTTTCTTATTCGACAGTCACAGATTTTGCTAAGTTTCGAGGTTGATCCACATTGCAACCTTTCACCACCGCAATATGGTAGGCCAACAATTGTAATGGTATAGAGGCCAACAGGGGCACCAAGCATTCTTCAGTGTCTGGAATACTGATGGAATAATCAGAAAGATTTTTTACTACCACATCACCATCTGTTACCACTGAAATAATTCTTCCCTTTCTTGCTTTGATCTCTTGGATGTTACTCACCACTTTTTCATACATCCCAGCACTAGTTGCAATTACCACAACTGGCATTTCTTGACTTATCAGAGCAATAGGTCCATGTTTCATTTCGGCCGCTGGATAACCTTCGGCATGGATGTAGGAAATTTCCTTCAACTTCAAAGCACCTTCAAGTGCCACAGGAAAATTATATCCACGTCCCAAATAGATAAAGTTTTGGGCATAAGTGAAAGTCTTTGCAAATTCTGCAATCCTAGCATCTTGTTTTAATATCTCTGTAATCTTAGCTGGAATTTGACCCAATTCATGAACTATCTTCAAATATAATTCCTCTGTGATGGTAGCTTTTTCTTTACCAATCATCAATGCCAACATTGTTAACACGGTTACTTGTGCAGTAAATGCCTTGGTTGAAGCCACACCAATTTCAGGACCAGCGTGTGTATAACAACCTGAATGTGTGTTACGAGGTATTGATGCACCTACCACATTACAAATACCAAAAATAAATGCACCGTTTTCCTTAGCCAATTCTACTGCTGCCAATGTATCAGCTGTTTCGCCCGACTGAGAAATAGCGATTACTAAATCATCTGGATTAATAACTGGCTTCCTGTATCTAAACTCTGATGAATACTCAACTTCAACAGGTATCCTAGCAAACTCTTCAATGGCGTATTTACCTATCAATCCAGCATGCCAAGATGTACCACAAGCAGTGATAATGATACGTTTAGCTTTTAGAAATTTCTCCTTATTGTCAATAAAACCGGCTAGCTTAATGTTGTTTTCCTCTACATTCACCCTACCGCGCATACTGTCGCTTAAGGTCTTTGGCTGCTCGAAAATTTCTTTGATCATAAAATGCGGAAATCCACCCTTTTCCAACTGGCTAAGAGTCATTTCCAATTCTTTTATCTCTGGTGTCTTCTCAATATTGGAGATGGTTTTAATACGCATCTCTTTATTTCTTCTTAATACAACTATCTCTTCTTCACCAATATAAACCACACGATTGGTAAACTCTACAATAGGTGTGGCATCAGACGCCAAAAAGAATTCATCATCACCCACACCCACCACTAACGGACTACCCTTTCTTGCAGCCACAATAATATCTGGTTGTCCTTTTTCTATCACTGCTATGGCATAAGCACCGACCACTTCATTTAGTGCCAATTGTACGGCTTGAGCAAGATTTACTTTGTTGGATTTTTTGATATATTCTATCAATTGAATTAAAACCTCTGTATCTGTATCACTTGAAAATGTATAGCCATGTTCTTTCAAGCCCTCTTTAAGTAATGCATAATTTTCAATAATCCCATTATGAATCAATGCAAGTTCCTCCGATTGTGAAAAATGTGGATGTGCATTCACTTGATTGGGTTCTCCATGTGTTGCCCACCTTGTATGCGCTATACCAATGGTACCTTCGATGTCTTTTTGTTCTGCAAATGACACTAAATCAGACACTTTTCCTTTTGCCTTATATACATTTAATTTTTCTCCATGAATCAATGCTATACCAGCACTATCATAACCTCTATACTCCAATCGCTGAAGACCTTTAATCAATATTGGATAGGCTTGCTGATTGCCTATATAACCTACAATTCCACACATAATTCTAATAATTTTTACAATTCAATAATCAATATTTTCCTCTACTAATTCGATTTAAAGCGATAAGAGTATTCTCTCGTGAACTAAAACCTGTAAACCTCATGTAACCTTCACCCGAGGAACCAAAAACAACACCGGGTGTACCAATTACTTCATGTTCATACAGTAATTGATGAAAAAACTTCCATGACGACATCCCATTGGGTGTTTTAAACCATACATAAGGTGAACTAATACCGCCATAAACCTCAAAACCTAATGCCAACAAGCCATCTCTTATCAATTTGGCATTCTCAATATAATAATCCACCAATTCGCTGGTCTCTTGTTTACCCTTCCTTGAATAAAGTGCCTCTGCTGCTCGTTGTACCAAATAAGACACACCATTGGTATAATTCGTAATTCTCCTATTCCACAGTTTTATCAAAGGTACATCTTCACCAAGTTTTGTATACACCATCAATTCTGGTGGAAAAACAGAATACCCGCACCTTAAACCAGTAAAACCAGCTGATTTTGAATAGGTTCGTATTTCAACAGCTACCTTTTTTGCTCCTTTTATTTCATAAATGCTCTTTGGAACATTTGGCTCATTAATAAATGATTCATAAGCACCATCGTATACTATAATACTTTGATGTTCAATTGCATAATCTACCCATTGCTTTAAATCTGACTTGGTAAGCACTGTTCCAGTAGGATTATTCGGATTACAAAGATAAATTACATCCACTCTTTCATTTGGCAATGAAGGTACAAATCCAGTTTCTGCAGAACAATGCAAATACACAATATTGCTCCACTTTTGGTCTTCTTCATTTAAAAAGCCTGCTCTACCGCTCATAATCGTTGCATTTTCATACACCGGATATACAGGGTCGGCAATGGCTATAATGTTATCCCGTCCTAGGACATGACCAATATTGCCAATATCTGACTTGGCTCCATCATTAATAAAGATACTCTCTTTATCAAGACTAACGCCAATACTCTTATATTCTTTATGAATCTTTTCTATCAAAAAATCATAGCCAGAGGGGGGACCATAGCCTTTAAAACTGCCCTCTGCTGCCATTTCATCCACTGCACTATGTAAGGCTTTTATCACTTCTTGAGGTAATGGACGTGTTACGTCACCCATTCCTAATCGAATGATTTTGGCACTAGGATGCAACACTTTGTAGGCATTAACCCGTTTATCTATTTCATCGTAACAATAGATTTCTGGAGTTTTCAGATAGTTTTCATTTGCTAATGCCATTCAGGGGAAAGGTTATGATTCTGGTTGGGATTTCAAAAGAATAATATGCAAAATTGCACTTTTTTTTTGAATTTTGAAAGCAATTATTCCAAAAAGATTACAATAAGTATTAATTACATTGCATTGAAATGGATACACTAAAAATCATTGAATGAAACTAGTCTTGAAGACTAACAATCGTTCTACCTTTTAACTTTCCAGCCAAGATACTTTCAACAGCCTGCTCAATTTGATTCATGCTTATTTCGGAATATATATCAAACAGCGAATCTAATTTCCATTCATTGGCTAACTTATCCCAAAGTCCCGAACGCAGTGCTGTAGGATAGTTTTGGGCAGAAATCCCTATCAAAGTTATTCCTCTAAGAATAAATGGAAATACGGTCATATTTAGTTGTGTTGATGAAACACTCCCACAAGTAGTAACAGCCCCTAAAGGTAGTAATGACTTTAAAATATTCTCCAATATTGGACCTCCTACTGTATCAATAGCGCCAGCATATTTAGCAGAGAGTATAGGTCGTTTATCAACTTCTTGGAAATCTGCTCTTGTAAGCACCAACGATGCTCCAAGTTTGATTAGAAATTCGTGCTCTGTTTCTTTACCAGAAATTGCTATCGTTTGATAGCCCAACTTAGACAGCAATGCCAATGCTACTGAACCCACTCCACCTGTAGCACCCGAAACAAGTACAGGACCATCTTCTCGTTTGACCAATTGTGTTAATCTACTCACAGAGATACCTGCTGTAAATCCTGCAGTTCCAAGTATCATTGCTTCTTTGAGACTCAATCCTTTGGGCAACTTTACAACCCACTCTGATGGAACACGTATGTACTGACCATACCCACCAGCAGTGTTCATTCCTAAGTCATAACCTGTAACTATCACCTCATCACCTTTGCTAAATCTGCTATCGGTAGAATACTCTACCACACCCGATGAGTCAATACCAGGTGTGTGTGGATATGATTTAGTCACTCCTTTATTGCCCGTTATAGACAATGCATCCTTATAGTTTACTGAAGAATATGCTACCTTAATTAGCACTTCACCATCAGGTAAAGATTTTGTATTAAGAGTTTTAATACTTGAAACAAAAACACCGGCATCCTTTTCTTCTACTACCAGAGCTTTATAATCAACATGTTCAATCATAATATGGAGACTTTAAAAACAAAATGCGCCGAAGCACAAACTTCAACGCAATCCTGTTATAATTATATATATTTCAATATCCTAAATCAATCTCATTCATTACGCTAAATCCAAAGTACTAGGTGCTACTTCGCGCATTGAGCATGACCCATTAAACACAGCATTAGGCTCTACCATCAATACTTTCGTCCTCACATCGCCCTTAACTACAGCAGTGGAACGTAATGACAAAGTCTCAGACACTATCACATCACCTTCTACCTGCCCTACTATTTCAGCATTGGCACACGAAATAGAACCTTTCAAATGTCCATTTTGACCTACAATAACCTTTCCATTACAAGTAATGGTGCCTTCCACTTCCCCATCAATCCTAAAATCACTATCAGCAAAAATTTTACCTACTATTTTACTGCCATTAGTAAGCGCATTGTACATTGCTCCGGTATTATTCACAACTTCTTTTGCCATATTTTTTCAGTCTATATATTGGTGCTCAAAATTACATTATTCTTTCTGAATAAAAAAATATATTAACAATAAATTCGTTGAATAACAATTTTGCAAAAAAGAATATTTCGATATAAATCTTATTGCCTATCATTTAAAGCAGAATCACTATCTTTGTTTTAAACTTAATATTATCAGAGAATTTGATTTCAAAATGAAAATAACACATATAAAACATATTGATATTGACAAAGCTAAATGGGATGATGTTATCACCAATTCAAGCAATCATTTGTTTTACGCATATTCTTGGTATCTTGATGTTGTTTCACCTAACTGGGAAGCTTTAGTTAGTGAGGATTATCTATTTGTAATGCCTTTACCTATAAAAAAAAAAATATTTATCAAATATATCGTACAACCTATATTAACTCAGCAACTTGGCATATTCTCACCCAAAACTATAGATCATCAAATCATTAATTTATTTATCAATAAAATACCCTATTTAAGTTACGAAATGAATTTAAATGAAGAGAACGAATTTCCTAGATGCCCTACTCTTCCAAATATGATTCTGAAATTGGATGTAGATTACAACACAATTCGTAGCACATATTCAAAAAATACAATTCGCAACATTGATAAGGCAAAAAAACACTCTCTAAGTATAGTTGAAAGTTTAACAATTAATCAATTTATTGACTTTATTAACAAGTCTACACAACTTTACAACAATAAAATTCAAACGATTAAAGAACTGATTAAAGCTGGATTAAAGAACAATATTTTTCAATTACTTGGAACAGTTGATGAGGAACGCAATTTAATTTGTGTCCTATGTATTGCCAAAACTAGAAATAGAATTACTTATTTGCTACCTGCTTCCAATGAGCATGGAAAATCAAAATCGGCAATGTTTCTATTGATTGATCACCTTATTAAACTTCATTCGTCTTCAAATATAACTTTTGACTTTGAAGGTTCTAAAGTTGATGGAATAGCTCGATTTTATAACGGTTTTGGGGCTACTTTAAAACCATATTTTTTGATAAAAAGATGTAGACCTATTAAAATCAAACAGATACATTTTTAACATACAAACATTTTAGTCTATAACGCTCTAACACACAAGGTGCTGATTATACAATGCTAACTTCACATCCACTCCAAAAAAGTGAATTGGGGAGGATTAATTATTTAAAGATGAAAAAGAAAATCTTATTTTTATGCACGTCACACTTTTCGTTAGATGATAGAATTTTTTATCACCAAGCACAAAGCATTACAAATAATGACGACATAGCTATAATTTGTTCAACTATTGAAAATCTTGAAACAGTTATAGACAACATTTCAATTACATCTTTTGACACCACTCATTTATCATTTATAAAAAAAATAAAACCAATAGCTTCACACATACATTCAATAGAACCAGATCAAATTATATGTGACTCACCATTGGCTGTTTTAGCTTCTTATATTGCATCAAACAAAAATAAACACAAAATCGTATATGATATTACCGAATGGTATCCTTCCAAAGAGAATTTCACTTACACTCCAGCTATAACTATAATTCTGAAATTCATTTTTCTAATTCTATTTTCATTTTCAGCTGGTGTTATTTCTAACAAATTCATTTTTGGTGAATATTATAAATCAGTTCCATTTAAATTGATATTTTTTTGGAAAAAAAATATCATTATCCCATATTACCCTGATTTGAAATACATTAATAAAATTAACAAAACCATATCCAACAATGAGATTGAACTTCTTTACGCTGGAAAAATCAATATTGACAAAGGGATAGTAAGTGTTTTCAATGCGGTTCAAGAGTTAGCAAAACTTGAACCAAACTTCATATTTAAACTAAATATTATTGGAAAATACTCGACCGAAAAAAACAAAAGGTTATTTGAAAATTTAGTAGAAAAAAGGTTACCAAATATTGTCGTAATTACAAGCGATTTTTTACCATTTAGAGAATTCTGTGATAAGTTAGGTAAATATGATTTCTTTTTTGACCTTAGACAAATTGACTTTGAAAATAATAGAAGCCTACCAATTAAGCTATTCTACTACATTGCGTGTGGCAAACCTGTTATTTATTCAAATCTTAAATCCATTAGACAAGACATTCCAAATTTTAATTTTGGATATCTTTGCAATCCAAATGACAGCAAAGCAATAGCATCTTACATTTCTGACATTATAAATAACCCTCAATTATACAAAAACGCATGTAAAAATGCATGTCATGCCTCCCAAAATAAATACCACTGGGGAATTATTGAAAGTTCATTTTTAGACTTTCTAGAAAGCTAATCTAATTATTCAGTTTAGAGTATAGTCGCAATGTTTAAAGAAATTTTACATAAAGGATATTCAAAAGGATATTTTCACTTGCTGACAGCCAATGCACTTATCCAATTAGTTGCCTTTGCTTCACAACTCTTTGTGGCTGGAATACTATCTACCGAGGATATTGGTCGAATTAAGATAATTCAAACCTATCTAACTATTTTTACAATTCTGGGTAGTTTAGGTTTTAATTCATCAACTCTTAAACTGTGTTCAGAAAACAGATCAGAAGCTGAACAAATGTCCTTATTTAAATCAGCTTTTTATTTAACACTTTTCTCAACTTTTGCGCTTTACATTTTACTATTTATTTTAAATTATCTCCAACTATTCTCCTCTGACAAAGTATTTATTTCTATTTTTCCATTTGGAATGTTACCCATCATAACCAGCTCCATTTTTCTTGTTTTCACAGCTTATTTTCAAGCCACGAATAAAATTCAATTACTCTCAAAACACACCACTATAAATAAATTGGTTTCCATTACCTCAATCATTGCATTTTCCTACTGGATGGGGATTTATGGGTATTATTATGCACTTAGTATTTCTTCAATATTGATTATTTTATTCTGTTTTTGGGAGTTTCGTGGGATCATAAATACTAAAACCTCAATAAAAAGAATAGTCACAGATTTTAAAACACATTGGACATACGCTAGTAAATCAATGGTTTCGTATATCATCTCTGATTTAGCAGCATACATTGACATTGTATTTGTAAGTTATTTTGTACTTGACTTAAAAGAAATTGGGTTCTATGGATTTGCCTTAACACTTACTGTGATATTTAGATTAATCCCAGGAACTATTCAACAAATCTCCATTCCTCAATTTTCAAATATTGGAATGGATAAAGTTGCACATAAGACATTGTTCGATAAATATAATAAAATTTCAATATTAGCTATATTTGGAACTCTGATAGTTGCTCTGTTATTTATTCCAATCTTTACACATTACGTATTTAGCTCAAAATATGACAGGTCAATGATATATTTTCCATATCTAGCTATTGGGTGGACTTTTAGGGTTTTAAGTATTTTCCCAAATGGTGTAATCTTTGGTGTTGGAAAAATTAAGTATAATATCTATATTAGTATAATATCCTTATTCTTTAATATTATTATACTATACATAACCTTACAATTCTTTTGAAAGA